>JBOHMF010000042.1:0-15344 GCA_050730055.1 Allostellaceae bacterium | reverse complement strand
GGCCGGGACCGCCGCTCGGGCCCGGAACGACAAGGACGGCGCCGCCAGCGCCATCACCCCCGCGCCGATCGCAAAGCGGCGCCGCGTCACCCCGTGAGACATCCCTGTTCTCCCGCTTGTCATTGCCGGTGAGGCAAACTTAAGCAAATTTTTTGGCTTTATCCACAAATGTCTCGCGCCCGCGCGGCCTCACGCCGCAGCAGCGACGGGGGCGGTCTCGGCTTCGCGCAGGTGGCAGGCGACGAGGTGGCCGGGCCGCACTTCGCGGCTCGCCGGTTCCTCCTCGGCGCAGCGGGCAAAGGCGTAGGGGCAACGGGTGCGGAAGCGGCAACCGGACGGCGGGTTTGAAGGGCTCGGCACATCGCCCTTCAAGATGATCCGGCGACTGCGGGCGCCGGGATCGGGGATCGGCACGGCCGACAAGAGCGCCTCGGTATAGGGGTGCTGCGGGCGGGTGAACAAGGCTTCCTTGTCGGCGATCTCGACAATCTTGCCGAGATACATGACCGCGATGCGGTGGCTGATATGCTCGACGACGGCGAGATCGTGGGTGATGAACAGATAGGAGAGACCCAATTCCCGTTGCAGATCGCGCAGCAGATTGACGACCTGCGCCTGCACCGAGACATCGAGGGCGGAAACCGGCTCGTCGCAGATGATAAGGCTCGGATTGAGCGCCAGTGCGCGGGCGATGCCGATGCGCTGGCGCTGCCCGCCGGAAAACTCATGCGGCAGGCGGTCGAGCAGATCGGGCCGCAGCCCGACCTTCTGCGCCAGTTCGGCGACCCGCTCGGAGAGCGCGCGCCCGCGCGCGATGCGGTAGTTGAGGAGCGGCTCGGCGATGATCTGGCGCACCCGAAAGCGCGGGTTGAGCGACGAATAGGGGTCCTGAAAGACCATCTGCAATTGCCGGCGGTAGGGGCGCATGCGGCGGCGCGACAGGGGGTCGATGCGCGCACCGTTGAGGCGGATCTCGCCCGCGGTCGGCTCGACCAGTTTGAGGATCGTCTTGCCGGCGGTCGATTTGCCGCACCCCGACTCGCCGACCAGCCCCAGCGTCTCGCCCTGAGCGATGTCAAAGGAGATGCCATCGACCGCCCGCACCTGACCGACGAGCGTCCGCAGAACCCCGGCGCGCACCGGGAAGTGTTTGGTGAGGCCCCTGACCGACAGCAAGGGAGCCGACAGCAAGGGCGGAGACGCGCTCATCGCAGGAGCCGGTCGGAGTGAAAGCAGGCGGCAAAATGCCCCGGCGCCTTTTCCTCAAAGACCGGCATCTCGCGCCGGCAAATCTCGCTGGCATGGCCGCAGCGCGGCGCAAACGGGCAGCCCGGGATCGCCTCGCGCAGGGACGGCACGGTGCCGCGGATCTCGGCGAGGCGCGGCGGCTCGGCGCGGCCGAGCGAAGCGCCGAGCCGCGGCACCGAGGCGAGAAGCCCTTGCGTGTAAGGATGCAGCGGCCGGCGAAACAGCTCCGCCACCGGCGCTTCCTCGGCCTTTCGGCCGGCATACATGACGACGACGCGCTCGGCCATCTCGGCGACGACACCGAGATCATGGGTGATGAGGATGATCGCGGCGTCGATCTTCTGCTTCAATTCGCGCATCAGATCGAGGATCTGCGCCTGGATTGTCACATCGAGCGCGGTCGTCGGCTCGTCGGCAATGAGGAGCTTTGGGTTGCAGGCAAGCGCCATCGCGATCATCACCCGCTGGCGCATGCCGCCCGACAGTTGATGCGGGTATTCCCCGGCCCGGCGCAGGGGCTCGGGAATGTCGACCAGACGCAGCATCGCAATCGCCCGCTCCATCGCCTGGCGGCGGTCGAGGCCTTGGTGCAGGATCAAGGTCTCGGCAATCTGCCGGCCGACCGTCAGCACCGGGTTCAGCGAGGTCATCGGCTCCTGAAAAATCATCGAGATGGCGTTGCCGCGCACCTGGCGCATCTCGGCCTCGGTCAGATCGAGCAGGCTCTTCCCGCCAAAGCGGATCTGGCCGGAGACGATGCGCCCGGGCGGCCACGCCACGAGGCGCAGGATCGACAGCGCGGTGACGCTCTTGCCGCAGCCCGACTCGCCGACGATCGCCAGAACCTCGCCCGGCAGGACGGTGAACGAGACACCGTCGACGGCGCGCACGACGCCGTCGCGGGTGAAAAACCAAGTTCTGAGATCGGCGACTTCGAGCAGCGGCGCGGAGCGCGTCTGCGGCAACGGCGGCAGAGCGGCGGCGAGCGCCTCGGGCGCGGCCATCCCTACATCCGCCGCGACAGGCGCGGGTCGAGCGCATCGCGCAGCCCGTCGCCGAGGAGATTGACCGCCAGCACCGTGATCGACAGCATAATGCCGGGAAACAGTATGAGGTAGTAGGCGATCAGGAACAGGCTCTGAGCCTCGGCCATGATGTTGCCCCAACTCGGGATGATCGGCGGCGTGCCGACCCCGAGAAAGGACAGATAGGCCTCGACGATCATCGCCGAGGCGGCGGTAAAGGTCGCCTGCACAATCAGCGGCGGCAGGGTATTGGGCAGGATGTGCCGCCACAGGATGCGCACGGACCGCGTGCCGCTCGCCACCGCCGCCTCGACATAGGGCATCTCGCGCAGACTGAGGACGAGGCTGCGCACCAGCCGGGTGAACCGCGGCACCTCGCCGACGGTGATCGCGATGATGACGTTTTTCATGCTGGCCCCGGTCAAGGCCATCAGGGCGATCGCGATCAGGATCGACGGGATCGACATCAGCCCGTCCATGATCCGCATGACGATCGCATCGGTCCAGCGGCTGTAGCCGGTGACAAGGCCGATCGCGAGGCCGAGCACGGTCGCCAGCGCGGCGACGCTGAACCCGATGATCAGCGACACCCGCGCGCCGTAGATCGTGCGGCTGTAGACGTCGCGCCCGAGCGAGTCGGTGCCAAACCAGTGCGCCGCCGACGGCCATTGCAGCCGGTGGATCGGGTCGATCGCCTGCGGATCGACGGTGCCGAGATAGGGCGCGAAGATCGCCATCGCTGCCATTATCGCCAGGAGCGCCGCGCCAATGGCGATGGTCGGGTGGCGCCGGACCGTGGCGCTCCAGGGGCACCGCGGCGCCGCGGCGGGGACGGCAATGGTGAAATCGGTCGGGGCGACGGTCATCGCGGCTCTCAATACCGGATGCGCGGGTCGAGCAGGGTATAGCTGAGATCGATCAACAGGTTGATCAGCACATACGCGGCCGAAAAGACCAGGATGATGCCCTGGATCACCGGATAATCGTGGGTGAGGACCGCATCGACGGTCAGGCGGCCGATGCCGGGGATGGCAAAGACCGTCTCGGTGATGACGACGCCGCCGATGAGAAGTGCGATGCCGAGACCGATGATCGTCGCGATCGGCACCGCAGCGTTTTTCAGCGCATGGCCGATCAAGACCTGCTCGTTTGACAGCCCTTTGGCTTGTGCGGTGCGGATGTAATCCTGCGACAGGACATCGAGCATGCTGGCGCGGGTGATGCGCGCGATCAGCGCCGCGTAGATCGTGCTGAGCGCGACGCTGGGCAGGATGATATGCGCCAGAAACGGCAGAAAGCCGTGGCCGATGCCGACATAGCCTTGCACCGGCAACACCGGGACGGCGATCGCAAAGACATAGATCAGGATGTATTCGAGGACAAAGACCGGCACCGAAAAACCGAGCACGGCAAACACCATGGTCGCCCGGTCGATCCACTTGCCGGCCTTCCAGGCGGCGATGACACCGAGCGGGATCGCCGTCACCACCGACAGCAGGAGGGTCGAGACCGTCAGCGCGACGGTCGGCCCGATCCGCTCCCCGATCAGGGTCGTAACCGGCAGGTTGGTAAAGATCGAGATGCCGAGATTGCCGTGCAGGAGGCGCCAGACCCACTCGCCAAACTGGATATAGATCGGCTGATTGAGTCCGAGCTCGGCCCGGATATGCGCGATCGCCTGCGGGGTCGCGGCATCGCCGGCGATGATCGCCGCCGGGTCGCCCGGGGTCAGATGCAGGAGGGCAAAGACAAACACCGCGACAACGATCATGATCGGGATCGTCGCCAGGATGCGGCGGATGATGTAGGCGAACATCGCCCTATCCGCGCGGTGGCGCAGGCGGGTCCGCCAAGCCGGAGGTGCGGGCGGGCAACCTCATCGGGGCCTTCCTGTTCGGGACTTTTATCGGCGGCGAGCTTACGCGATCTGCCCCGATCGGGACAATGCCGTCCTTTTCCCGGCGCGGGAGCCCGTTGCCGGGATCGACCGCCGGTTTGCGCCGCGCCGATCGCGGCCAGCTCACACGCTTGCCGCGCTCCCGATCGGGTGCGCTTGCGCCGGGTCGGCTGGAGCGGGTGCGGTTGCGCAGCCGGACCTTGGCTTTGCCGCCCCGAACAGGACGCGGACCACCGCCCGGAACCAGCGATGACCCGGATCGCGGTGGACGCGCTCGTGCCAGAACTGGCCGATCTCGATGCGCGGCAGCGGCAGCGGTGTCGGGAAAACCATAAGGCCGAGTTTTTCGGCCAGGCATTCGGCCAGTTTCTCGGGGAGAGTGCCGACGGCGTCGGTACAGCTTGCGACAAAGGCGCTGGTGACAAAGCTGGGCACGCGGACCTGCACGCGACCGGGTTCGAGACGCGCATTGAGCGCCTGATCAAGCGTGCGATGCGCCGCGTGCCCGGCATGGGAGGCGGTCACGACGATGTGCCGCTCGCGCAGAAGGCCCTCGGCTCGGGCGAGATCGTCAAGCCGCGGGTGCCCCCTGCGCACGACGCTCACATAGGGGTCGGCATAAAGCGGCTGGCGCCGCAGGCCGGGCGCCGCGGCCGGAAACGCACCGAGCGCGAGATCAGCTTCGCCCGCTTCGAGCAGAACCTCCAGCCGGCGCGCATCGAGGGGTACGGCCTTGAGCCGCAACCCCGCCCCCGCCCCTTCCAGGCGGCTCATCAGCGGCGGCAGCAGCGCAATCATGCCGACTTCGGTGACGATCACCGAAAATTCCCGCGCCGACGCGCGCGGGTCAAAGGAGGCGGCCGACGCGCGCATCGCCGCCGAGGTCGTCAGCAGCTCTCCCAGCGGCTGGGCGAGGGCGATGGCCTTTGGCGTCGGGCGCATCGCCAACCCGACGCGCACAAACAGCGGGTCGCCAAAATGAAGGCGCAGCCTGGCCAGGATCTTGCTGACCGTCGGCTGGGTCGTTTCGAGAAGCTGGGCGGCGCGGGTCAGGCTGCCGACCTCAAGCAGCACGATCAGCACCCGCAAATGGCGCAAGCTGATATCGTCCCCGCTCATGGGGATCGGTTAATTCCGATCGAGAATAATGTCAATTCCCTTATGTTCATGGCGCCGCGGCCGGCGGCAGCGTAGCCTTTCCGCTGACAGTGAAATGGAGGTCAGCATGGCAACGGAAAAGTTTGTCATTCAGCCGCACTTCCGGCTGCAGGAATGGGTGGCCGAGGAGAAAGGCTACTTTCGCGATGAAGGTCTCGACTACACGTTCGAGGAGACGGTTCGCGCCACCGACGGCCGGTCGCACGATCGGGGCGGTGCGAAATCCGGCGCCTATCAGACCTTTGAGCGCGGCCGCACCGCCGATGTGAGCTGCGCCTGCCACTGGACCGTCAATGTCGCCGCCGCAAAGGGCCACGGCAAATTGTGGGCCGATGTCTATTCGGTGGCGCCGGCCGGCATCTTTGTGCCAAAGGACTCGCCGGTCCAGCAGCCGGAAGACCTCGCCGGCGTCCCGATCTCGGTCGGCTACCAGTCGGGCAGCCATTACACGAGCCTGCAGGCGCTCGAACAATATCTTCCGGCCGACCGGATCAACCTGTCGTTCTCGGAAGGCATGCTGTTCAAGCGGCTGGACAATCTGCTTGACGGCACATCGCCGGCATCGACCCTGTTCAGCGGCCCCTATTATCTCGCCGAGCAGCTTGGCTACCGCAAGGTCATCGACACGACCTTTATGATCGCATCGATGATCACCGGCAATCCGGACCCCGAGGACCTCAAGAAGTTCTATCGTGCCCTGAAGCGCGCGCAGCGCGATATCGATCTGCGCCCGGACCTCTACACCCATTATTACCGCAACGAGTTTCCCGAGCGGTATCATGCCGTCATGGATACACGGCGCTGGGGGCCGGGCGAGCGGATCGTTTTTGAGCCCTACACCGAAGAAGCCTTTGCGCGCTCGCGGTCGTGGATCGCCGAGCGCGAGATTTTCGAGGGCGGTCTGCCGGCCATGGGTTCGGACAACTACCAGGATGTCGTGCTGCGGGTGACCTGAACCCGCCTGCCGTCCGTCCGCGGCGCGGGGCTGCTGCGGCGCGGGCGACGGCTTTTTGGTCAGATCGCTCTTGCGCCCTCGCCTCGCACCCGCGGGCGCGCCAGCGCTTGCCCGTAGAGGACCGCAAAGAGGCCAAAGGCGCCGCTCCAGGCCGCGCCCGCCAGCCACAGCGCCAGCACCATATGCGCCCCGGCGAGCGGCGCGAGGATGCGCAGAACCGCAGCGAGCGTGACGAGGAGATAGATCGCCCCGGTTCCCGGTCCGGCCGACAGCGGACGGCCGGTGTGGCCGAGCGAGGCGCGGGTCATCACCGCCAGCGTCATCGTGCCGATGGCGCCGACGGTCAACGCGTGCAGCGCCGCCGTCGCCGGCAGGACCGGGTCCAGGCCATTGACCCCGAGCAGCACAAGGCCAAGCGCGAGCCAGCCATAGCCGACATGCAGGATCAGCAGGAGCGGCTCGCGCGTCGTGCCCAGGCCGCGCCAGCGGCAGAGGCGCACGGCAACAAAGACGCCCGCGACGAGCAGCGCCCATGACGTGGCTCGCGCCTCCGGCGCGCCGGCCCAGAGAGCCAGGGCGATCCCGGTGACAACGAGCGTGACCTGGTCAAACCGTCCCGCCGGCGCCGGCAGGCGGGTTCCCGGCCGCGCTTTCACCAGCCAGTTGCGCGTAAAGCTCGGAATGATCCGGCCTCCGACCAGCGAGATCAGCATCCATAGCGTGGCGAGGCCGATCCGGTTGCCGAGTTCGGCGGTGGCGGCCAGACCGAGCGCGTCGAGATGGACAAGAAGGTTGCCGATCAGCAGCAGTGCCAGCGCCGCGAGCATCGGCAGATTGCGCCGGTTTCGGCCGGCAATGATCTCCCGCGCGATGGCGCCGAGAAACACGGCCGGAAAGGAGAGATCGGCGACCGCCGCGGCCGGCTCGCCCCAGACGGACGAGAACAGAACCCCGACCCGTCCGAGCGCCCACAGGCCGACCAGTGTGGCGAGCGCCGCCCCCTGGAGCGGCATGCGGCCGGTCCAGTTCGGGATCGCAGTCAGCATAAACCCGGCAACGGTCGCCGCGGCAAAGCCGAAGACCATCTCGTGCACATGCCAGACGAGCGCCGGCAGTGCGCTCGGCATCGCCAGACCCGCGGCGTAGGCGGCCAGCCAGAGCGGGATCGCGATCGCCGCCCACAGTGCGGAGGCGAGAAAAAACGGCCGAAAGCCGGCCGACAAAATGACCGGGCCGGCATGCGGGCGGTAGCGGGGTATGGCGTTCATGGTCAGGTTCACGGAGGCGTCGTCGGAGTCGGTGGGAGGCGGTTCGCCGATCGCATGAGCAAGAATATATGATATATATGTTTATCATGGACAAGCGCTCCGCCCGCCTGCTGGAACTCGATGGGCCGGCGCTGCGAGCACGCCCGGGCGCAAACCCGGGCGCACGCCGGGCGGCCGCGGCACCGCCCTGACTATGCCTTCCCGGGGAGTGGACCCTCTCTGATAAAGGCATCGATGACGTTCTTCATGATCCGCGAGACGCTGTTGTCAAATTTGTTGCACGGCAGCGCACTGGCCCAGGCGATCGAACTGGCGGAGAAGACGGCTCCATCCTTGGTCGTCGTGAAGTACACCATATCGGCCCGCACCAGCGGGTGCTGCGTGCCGCCCATGCCGGGATGCATGAACATGACATCCTCCTGCACCAGCGGATAATTGTCTGTCAGCGGTTCGGACGAGGCCAGGATCAGAGCGTGCGGCGGCGTGCCGAGAGAGAGATCATAGCGATCGATCTCGAGCCCGGCGGCACCGCCGCGCGCCAGCCCGAAGTCGCCGATGATCTCGCCGCGCACACCCTCGAAGATCCACGCGACGGAGCGGTCATAGCTGTCCGGCATGCGGCGGTACGGCACGGACACGTCCATGCCTTCCGAGGCGAACCCGGCGCCGACCAGCTTCTGCGGCGCCCGGTTGCGATGACGCCACAAACCGCTGCGCTCCCCCGTGCTGGCCAGGTAATGCTCGCCGGCGCGCGCCTGCCAGGCGCGCGAACCCGCCTCAAGCTTGCGCACTTCCATGATCCAGGGCTCTTTGTCGCGAAAAGCGACTACCCAATAATAGCCATTGCCGGAAAGGCAGGCGAGCCGCCCGCCCTCCTCGAGGTAATCCTCGGTGGCATCCATCATCCGTTCGGAGTAATACTCGCAATGACTGCCGTTGATCACCACCCGATACGGCCGGATCGCTGCCACGCCCTCGCGGTGAAGATCTTCGTCGGTCAGCACCTCGTAGTCGTAATCCAGGTGCTCAAGCCAGGCGACGATCGACAGGTCCGCCGGGAACTGCCACGGGCACGCGATCGCGGGCATGCGGTACTTCGGCCTCATGTTGATGATCGGCCGGTGATAGGAGGTGTAGCAGACCCCGGCGCCACCGGCATGGTGGTCGTAGGTTGAAAGACCGAATTCAGCCCCGTTCTGGTAAACCTGGATATCGACATCCTGCAGGACCGGCGTAACCGCCGTGATGGCTTGGCCGAGATCGGACTCAAAGCCGAGCTGCGCATTGGCATAAGCGAGATAACTCGCGGTCGGCAACAGCAGGCAGATGGGCGCTCGCGGACGGGCGGCGCGGACGACAAACGGGATAAACTCCTCCGCCTGCCCGTCGGCCGCGGTGATCCTTGCGGCATAGACGCCGCTCTTGAGAGGCTCCGGGATCGTGTAGCTGAGGCTTGGCTCCCAGCGGCAATCGGTGAGCGTATCATCGTGAAACTCGATGCCGCCGTATTCCTGCGGAGCCTGACGAAAGCAGTCGTTGCGGCCGCTCCAGTTCCAGCCGGTCTGCGCCCGCACCGGGCAATTGACGCCCTCGGCGTGCAGGTGATGCGGGCCGGTGTCGATCACGGTATCGCCGATCCCGCGATCGGTGTAGCCGAGGGATGTGTCCCAATAGGCCAGCACCTGTCCCGCCGTCGGCTTTCCCCCGGATGCGATGGCCGCCAGTTCGTTGCCGTCGAGGACACGGCCATGAATGCCGCAGCGGTCGATCTTGCCATTGTAGCATTGCGTCATAAAGGCGCCGCGCGTCGCGTTCCGGTCAGCCGCAGCGCCGATCAGAAACGGAACGTCGTCGGCGCTGCCAAGCCGCACGCGCAGCGCTTCGCTGACATGCGCGCCGTAGTCGCAGGGGACGATCTTTGACAGCCGACTATTGTAGCGGTTGAGCACCGCCTCCTGATGAATGGTCGCCTCCCCGGTGCGCGGATCAAACGCGGCGGCAACAAAGTACCAGACATGCGCAACCAGCGGCGGCGGCACGGTGATCGCGTCTGCCCGCACGCCATCGCCGATCCAGAACTCCAGCCGGCCGGACGCGTTGATGCCGAGGCCGTAGCCAATGGTCCGGTCGGCCGACCAGCGGCCCATGATCATCTGGCGCCCCGCTTTGGGCAGGGTCGGAAAGATGTAGGCGCAGAGCGTGAACGGGCCGGCCGGCGCCAGCACGCGCTCGGGATCGGCCACGTGCAGAAAATTGCCCTTCTGGACGTATTGCTTGCGCACTGGCCAATCCCGGTTGATCGGAGCCTCCACCGCCTCTTCCAGAAAACCCGGGCCGTCGGGGTGCTCGTCGCCGTGGATCAGCCGGACCAGTTGGGCGCGCACCGCGGCGCTGCCCTCGGCGCTGATCATGAACGCGATGGTGTCGCCGGCTTTTACGCTCAGCTTGTCGGAGTAGCCGTAGACTTGGCTCTTTGCCATGACCTTCTCCCCTGCCCGGTCGCGGCCGCTGTCAGGATTGCATCAGATCCTGCACGCGCCTCAGAAAGACGGCGTGCTGCGCCTCCTCCGGCGTCGCATAGGCCTTGTCATCGACGGCGCGCGGCGGTACGCCGCGCTGTCCCGACAGCGCGACCATGCGGTATTCGGCGAACGGCTTGACCGCCAGGATCGCATATTTGTCATGGATCGCGGCACGGCGAAAATAGTTGAGCAGCCGCTCCAGGTCGTCGCCGTGCGGGCCGGAGGGGTTGCGCCGGTGCGCGGCGATCAACTCATCGGTGACAAGCGCCCGCAGCCGTTGGCGGACGACCTGATCAAAGCGCGCGAGGTAAAGCTCCTGCTTGTCGCGGGTTTCACCGGCCTCCTCGGGCATGGGCTGATCTCCTCTGCCATGGCGCCGCGCGCGCCGCTCGCTCCGTCTCCTGCCGCGCCAGACATCAGACTGGGTGGCGACGCCAAACAGATCGCCGCGGGTGAACGGCACCGTACCTGGCATGATGCCGGCCACGATGATAAAGCGCATTGGGCCAAGCCCGCGCCCCGCCGCGCGATGAAATCGCCGATCGGTTTTCCAGAGGCTAGCATCTCCGCAACGGCCTCACAAGACTGCCGCACCGGCACTGCAGATTTTGCGTGGCAAAAACCTTGGTGGCGACTAGACTGGAAAATGCTTCATTGCGCACCGCACAATGCTGATGGGGGCGGTTGCCGCATTGGCAACCACCGGGATGGGAGAGCAGGGACATGAATGATGCAGCCTCCATGATGGATGTCCGACACCCCCTCGATCCGTTGTCGGCCGACGAGATCATTGGTGCTGCCGAGATTGTCCGCGCAGCGCATGATCTTGGCTCCGGCATGCGCTTCGAGACCATTACTCTCGCCGAGCCGCCGCTGCGGAACGGCCCACACGGCACCGGCAGCGTCGATCGGCGCGCGTTTCTGGCGGTCTATGACACGCGGGACGGCAGCGTATATGAAGCCACGGTATCGCTCTTGCGACGGCAGGTCCTGGACTGGCGCCGGCGGCCGGGTGCCAGACCGCGGATCGCGGCCGAGGAGTTTCTGCTGGCGGAGAGGGCGGTCAAGAGCGACGCCCGCTTTCTCGCGGCGCTGGCGCGGCGCGGCATCGCCAACCCCGACCGCGTCCGCATCGACCCGTGGTCGGCCGGCGTCTTTGGCCACCCCGAGGAAGCCGGCCGGCGCGTGGTCCAGGGCTTTGCTTTTCTCCGCAACACCCCTTTTGACAATCAGTATGCGCACCCGATCGAAGGATTGACTGCGGTCGTCGATATCAACGACAGCGCAGTCCTGGATGTCGAGGACATCGATATCACGCCGGTGCCGGTTGCCCCCAGCAACTATGCGGCGCGGTTCCAGACGCACTGGCGCACCGATCTGAAACCGATCGAAATCGTGCAGCCGCAAGGCCCGAGCTTCACCGTGCGCGGCAACGAGGTCACCTGGTGCGGCTGGCGGTTGCGGATTGGGTTTACCCCGCGCGAAGGGCTGGTGCTGCACGATGTCGCGATCCGCGACAAGGGACGCTGGCGCGACGTGCTGAAGCGGGCTTGCCTGGCCGAAATGGTGGTGCCCTACGGCAGCCCGCACGGCCGCCACCCGCGCAAGAACGCGTTTGATTGCGGGGAATACGGTATTGGCATGCTGGCCAACAGTCTCGCGCTCGGCTGCGATTGTCTGGGCGTGATCCGCTACTTTGACGTCGTCGTCAATGCGCTTGACGGCAGCCCGCGGGTGATCCCGAACGCGGTCTGCCTGCACGAGGAGGATGCGGGCATTCTGTGGAAGCACTATGACTTCCGCACCAATGAGACGGATACGCGCCGCGGCCGCCGTCTGGTGATCTCGTTCATCGCCACGGTCGGCAATTACGAATATGCGTTCTACTGGTATCTGTTTCTGGACGGCACCATCCAGCACGAGGTCAAGCTGACCGGGATCATCTACACGGCCGGTCTCCCGTCGGAGGCGGCGCGCGCCTATGGCACCGAGGTCGCGCCCGGCGTGCTCGGCCAGATCCACCAGCATCTCTTCAACGTTCGGCTCGACATGGCGGTGGACGGTCCGCACAACACGGTCACCGAGGTCGATACCGTCATCGAGCCGCCGGGACCGGCCAACCCCTGGAACAATGCCTTCCGGGCGGTCGAGACACCGCTCGCGAGCGAGAAGGCGGCGCGCCGGGATGCCGATGCCAAGCGGCTCCGGTACTGGAAGATCACCAACCCAGGCAGCCGGAACGCCGTCGGCCAGCCGGTTGCCTACCGCTTACTGCCACACAGCGCGACCCAGGCCATGACACCGGACGGCTCGCAGGCGGCACGACGGGCGGGTTTCACCAGGCACCATCTGTGGGTGACGCCGACCAGCGATGACGAACGCTGGCCGGCGGGCGATTATGTCAACCAGAGCAGGGATGGCGAGGGCTTGCCGCGCTGGACCGAGGCGGACCGGTCGGTGGCCAATACGCAGATCACGGTGTGGCATACTTTTGGGCATCATCATCTGCCGCGGACCGAGGACTTTCCGGTTCAGCCGGCAATGAGCTGCGGGTTTATCCTGCAACCGTTCGGCTTTTTTGATCAGAACCCTGCGCTCGACGTGCCGCCGGCCGCGGACGCCGGTTGCTGCACATGAATCATCCTGCTTGACGCGACAGGTTCCGCGGCCTCGGCACGGCGCCGGGGCCGCACCGGCCGCGAGAACGGCACGCGCCAAGGGCTATCCGACAGAACCCCCGCCCGGTACGATCCTCTCCCGTTCCCGGCCTCCGCCGGACGGCTGATCGCCGATGGGCGCCTCTATCGGGTGCTGGCGAAAAGGCTCAATGAGAACAGCGCCAGCCCGATAATGATCCAGACAGCATAATCGCCGATCAGCCCGTTGTGCAGGCGATCAACAACGGTCAGAACCGGGTCTATCAGCCGAATCCCGCCGAGACCGCGCGCCGTCAGCAAGGTTACGCCGATCAGCATGATGCCGGCGTGCGCGATGGTCGAAAAGGCGAGCAGCCGCTTCATGTGCCGCTGCCGCAAAGCGGCCGCACTGCCGAGGATCGCGCTCGCCGCGCCGAGGCTCAGCAGAAAGCTGTGCATGACCCCGGCAACCGGCAGCGGCGCGAGCGCATTCATTCGCTGAGCGGGCGCAGCGTCTCCGGATCGACCGTGCCGCGCCGCTTGTGGACCCGCAGCGCCAGCAGCAGAGCCGAGACCGTTGCGCCGATGACAATGTCGGTCGGCACCAGGGCTTGCAGCACGGGATCGACCGCCGGCGTGCCGGGCGGATGGTTATAAAAGATCGGCGCGCCCGCGCCCCAGCGATACCCCGCCGACAGCAGCAGAACATAGGTCGAAGACCGCACCACGCTGAGACAGCCGATCAGGTGCAGATAATGGCGACTGGTGATGATCCCATAGATCCCGACGCTAAACAGCCAGGCGGCCACGACCCAGGGCAGTACGGTCATGGCTCGCCCTCCGGCTCCATCGTCCGGGTCTCTTCAAGAAATTCGAGAAACATCAGCAGAAATCCGGCGGCGACCGCGAGCGCCACACCGGCATTCTCCACCAGGATCAGCCCGCCCGACAGGAGCGCGCGGATACGGCCGAGCGGCAGGGTGTTTTGCAGGAATTTCGCCCCACTCAGCATCGGCGCAAAGCCGGCGAACACAAAGATCAGCGCGCCGAGCGCCTCGGCCGCGTCAAACAGGTGCGAGCGGATCAGGCGGCGTCAGGTGCGGTAACCCTCGCCAAGATAGATCAGAAGAGCGCCCGAGGCGATGATCACACCCCCTTGGAACCCGCCGCCCGGCGTCAACTGCGCGTGCAGGACGACATAGATGCCAAAGAGCAGCAGGACCGGGGCAAAGAACCGGCAGACAAGGGTGACAGCCTCGCTGCGCGGCGGAATTTCGCGGTCCGGCGCGCGCGCCGGCGCGGCGCTGACATTCTCGCCGCGCCGGCCGCGCAGCAGCACGAGGGTCCCGGTGACGGCGGCGAGCAGCATGTATTCCTCGTCGAGCGTATCAAAGCCGCGGTAATCGAAATTGACCGCCGTCACCATGTTGGTGACATGCCGCTCCGCGGGCACCACGCGGTTGATCGCTTCGCCATAGGGCAGCGGGTGGGTGCCAAACCGGGGCATGTGCGCGATCGTCGTCGCGATGCCGGGCAAGAGGGCGATGAGACCGAAGGCGGCGACGGCGCTGCGGCGGCGCGGGGTCATTTCTTCTCCGACCGGTCGGTTTTGAGGCTGACCAGCAGGGCGAGGTACATCAGCGGCAGCGCCGCCGTGCCGACGACGATCTCGGGATAGGCGACGTCCGGCGCCTGCAACGCCATGAACAGCAGGGCCAGCGCCATCTCGTTGATCGCCAGTGCCAGCACCTGGCGCCGCGGCTCGCGGCTGAACACCACTCCGGCGCCCGCGGCGGCGGCGAGCAGATAGGTCAGGACGAGCAGGATCGTCATTGTTTCCGGCTCCGTTTGATCAGCGCGCGGCCGGTCGCATGAGCGACCCCCGCTCCGATCATCAGAGCGGCGGCGACCACGATCAGAACTTTCAAGGCGTTGTCGGAGGCGCCATCGGCGACAAACGCGGCCGCAACCACGGCGGCGCCGGCGACCCCATTGACAAAGGTGACACTATGCAGCCGGTCGCGCGCCGTCCTCACCCGCAAAAAACCGGCTGCGCCGAGCCAGCAGGCGAGAACGGCAAGCGCCAGGAGGCAATCGATCGCGATCGATTTCACAGCCAGCGCTCAAAGAAACGCGCGAAGACGAGCATTGCCGGGCAGCGACAGAAAGATCAGGGCGAGGGGCAGATCGAGAAACGAGGGCTGGTCAAAGGCAGAGCTCATCAGCACCAGGATCAGCGCGCTCAGTGTCCGTCCGGAGATTTTATCAAGGGTTGCAGAGCTTTCGCAGCATGAGGCGGATGGAAGCCCATTTGAGAAAGGCGAGGGCAGTGTGATTGCGGTTCTCCCGATCCTTGGCGAGCCTGCGGCAGCGGTTGAGCCAGCCGATCGTGCGTTCGACGATCCAGCGTCTGGGCAGAACGACAAAGCCTCTGATGCGATCGGAGCGCTTGACGATTTTGGTCCCCAGAGGGGGCAGGATCGGGGCCAACGCGGTGTGCAAGACCGACCCGTCATAGGCGCTGTCAGCAAAGAGTTTCCGGAGACACGGGAACATCCCAAACAGGGTCGACACCACCCGGATACCGCCGTCACGATCCTGAACATCCGCCGCAGTGATCAGGCCGTGCAACAGC
>JBOHMF010000041.1:0-15367 GCA_050730055.1 Allostellaceae bacterium | reverse complement strand
GCCCACACCGGATGGAATTTCGGATCGGCGAGTTCCTGCCCGGCGACGCTGCCGCCGACCGACAGTCCGCGCAGCCCCAGGGTCTTGACCGCATACTGGATCTGCTCGACCGCGAGATCGGGGTGCTGCAACGCTGCCGTGGCAAAGGCGACAAAGCGGTCGGGCGTCGCGGCGCAGAACTCGGCGAGCTTCTCGTTCTGGACCTTGATCAACTGGGCCGCCGCATCGCGTTCGGCGCGATACCAGTAGGGGTTGATGCTGAGCGCCTCGACATCGACCCCCTGCGCATCCATCGCGGCGACGCGATCGGACAGATTTGTCCACAACAATGCCGGCGCCTCCAGCGGATGGCTGATCACCGCCGCCGCCTCGGGGACGATGCAGTGGGCGTGGATATCGACCGTCTTGACCCGCTTGCCGTTGACGACGGCCTCGCGTCGCCTCCCCGCGCCCGCTGTCGGCGCCGCCCCGGCGCCCCTCAAGCTGCACCCGACAAAGGCCAGACCCGCCAAGGCGCTCGTCGCAAATTCTGTCCCGATGATCATCGTCCCCTCCTGGGTTTTCCAATATCCCGCTTGATCCGACGGCAGCCTACCCTGCCCGCGCCGGCGGACCTAGCCTTTGGGCTTGGCCCCGACCGCGCAGTGCAGCGGGTGGGCCATAAACAGCATTTCCTCCGCCGCAGCCGCAGCGCGCGCATCCTGCCACACCGGCACCTCCTCGGGTTCGAGCACGGACAAAACGGCGTCCTCGCGGTTGCGCCAGATCGGGCGGCCCGGCCGGTCGAGCGTGACAAGGCTCGGAAAGCACACGAGACCCTCAAGGCCGGCGCGGCGCATGCGCGGGTAAAGGCTGCGGTCGGCGACCCCGTTGCGGGCGACCGAATAGGGCGGGCGCTCGACCTTGCGGCGCAAGGTCTCGGGCAGATCGAGGTTCCACCATTGTCGCATGTCGAGCGCGCGCACGACAAGACCGACCCGCCCGCCCGGCTTTGTCACGCGCACAATCTCGGCGATCGCGCGCTCGGCGTCGCATTCCTCAAACACCGTCACCGAATAGGCGCAATCAAAAGCCTCGTCGGTAAAGGGCAACGCCTCGGCATTGCCGTCGGTAAAGCGAATCGTGCTTTCGAGACCCTGTGCCGCGGTCAGGGCTGCCGCCTCGCGCAAGAGATAAGGATTGGCGTCGGCGCCGGTGATCGCATTTGCGGGGCCGAGGCGGCGCGCCAGGAGGCGCACCAGCGAGCCGGCGCCGCAGCCGACTTCGAGGATTTTTTCGCCCGGCCGCGGACTCATCAGATCGACGAGAGTGCGGAACAGCGCCTGATAGGTCGGCATCCGCGCGCGGTCTTCGAGCGAGGCGACGCCGCCGAGATAAGGACCCGAGAGGGTGATGACCGTGAAATGCTTGGCAAGCTGCGGCAGCGCCGGCTGCCACTGCGAGGGGGCGAGAAAGAACGGCAGCAGGATCAAGGCTGGTCCCCGGCCGGCGATCTGATAGTTGATCCCGGCGTGGCCGCCCTCCCCGGCGGCGCGGCGCGGCGTCGCGGCGCTGCCGATTTCGCCCAGAAACGCGATGATAGGACGCGCGATTTCATCGGTGCGGTCGGCGACCGCATCGGCCCAGCTTCCGGCCGCCTCGTAACCGGCGAGAACGACCCGCCGCGCCTGCGGCAGCCGGCGCCGGGCGCGCGCGGTGGTCTCGGCCGAGGGCCCCGCTTCGGCGCCGATCATCAACAGGCGCGGCGCGAGACCGGCAAAGGGCGCAGGGTCGAGCCGGCTTGGCACGCACAGCACCAGTCCCCCAATCCGCTGCGGATGGAGGGCGGCGAGAGCGGACAGATCGCCCGGCATGGCGCCGGCAAAATGCGCGGCTATGAGGTCGAGGTGATCGAGCAGCGCGACGAGCCGCCCGGCCTGCGACAGGGTGTCTTCCGGTTTCTGCGCCATCGCATCGTCTCCGTTGGCAGTCAACCTCGCAACCATCGGCCGGGGCCCGTCATTTGCCGGCCGGCGCCTCCGAGTCGCGCATGATGCTCGCGGCATTGGCGTAAAGCTCGATGCAGCCGGCATCCTTGCTGCACAGGCGGATGCGGGCGAGTCTGCCGTCCGTTGCCAGCACCTGCACAGCGCGGCCCTTGACGAGCGGCAGGCAATCGGACTGGCTCAGCGGATAGCTCGTATCGCTGGCGGCGAGCGCGTGCAGCACCCGCTTCAGCTTGTCCGGCGTGCGGCAGGCAAAGGTGAAGGCGAAACCCACCGTCGCCGGCCCGCTTGCCGGGGTCTGTGCCGCCGCAGCCGCCGGCTTTGCCGCGCTCGCCGCCGCGGGCGCGGCACCCTGCGGCGGATAGGCGCGCAGCGAGGTGATGCGCGCCTCATAGGCGTGCGCGAAGCAGCGGACGACGGCCGCATCGAGGGTCGGCGCCTTGCCCGCGGCCGGAACCCCGCAGACCGCCTCATAGCTCTTCAGCCAGTGTCGGCGGTCATCGGCGAGCGCTTTTCTCTCCGCCGGGTTCGCGCGTCCCCGCGCCGCCCGGTAGGCCGTCTCGCGCTCATGCAGCAGCCTTTGCAAGCCCTTGTCGCTGCACACGACGGCTGCGGCGGGGGCGCCCGGTTTGGCGCAGTCGAGGGCGTTAGCGCTGCCGCTGGCGAGAAGAAATGCCGCTGCGGCCAGGATCGCCCACCCGCGGGCCGGGGTCGCGTTATCCATGCGAGCCTCGCAAGCTTCTCCTTTCGAGCCGTCGAATCTAGCAATCTCGCCGCGCTCTGCCGAGAGCGGCGCGTCAGGCTGCGGCCATGTCGGCGATGATCCGGCGCGCCGCGGCGGCCGGATCGGCGGCGCGGATGATCGGGCGGCCGACGACGAGATAGTCGGCGCCGGCGGCGATCGCCTCCCGCGGCGTGCCGGCGCGCTTGTGGTCGTCGCGCGCCGCCCCGGCGAGCCGCACCCCCGGTGTCGCGACCAGAAGATGCGGCGCGCCAGCGCGGCGGCGAATCTCCTCCGGGTTGTCGCGCGGCGCGGCGATGATCCCGTCGATGCCGCAGGCGACCGCGCGCTGGACGCGCAGATCAACGAGGTCAGCGACCGCGCCCTGATAGCCGAGATCGGCAAGGCCAGGGGCATCGAGGCTGGTCAAGACCGTGATGGCAAAGAGCTTGAGCGGGGCGCCGCCGCGGCCCAGGACCGCGGCGCGCATGATCTCGCTGTCGCCATGCACGGTGAGAAAATCGACACCGCGTTCGGCCGCCCGCGCCACCCCTTCTTTGACGGTCTCGCCGATGTCGTACATTTTGGCGTCGAGAAAGATGCGCTTGTTGCGCTCGCGCAACTCGGAGATCAGCCCGTCAAACCCGGCGGCAAAGGCAAGATGAAGCCCGAGCTTGAAAAAGGCGACGACCCCGTCGAGCCGCTCCACGAGCGCACGCGCCGCCGCGATGCCGGGCACGTCGAGGGCAACAATCAGACGGTCGTCAATCCGTTGCGGGAGATCGCGGTCGGGCATCGGGCGCGGGTTCCCTCATCGCGGGGTCGGGCGGTTGCCATTTCCCTATGCTCCGCCCCCGCGGCGCGCGGCAAGTGCTATTCTGACAGGCGGGGATCGCGCAAAGGCTGGCAAGGGGACAGGCATGGCCAAAGAGCAGATCACTTCGGAACGGCTCGCCCGGCCGAGCGGGCAGTTTTCCCAGGCGACGGCGATCGAGGCCAGGGGGCGGCTCGTCTTCATCTCGGGCATGGTGGCACGCCGCGCCGACGGTTCGGTCGCCGGAAAGGGCGACATCGAAGCCCAGACCCGTCAGGTCTGCGAAAATTTGCAAGCCGCGATCGCGGCTGCCGGCGGCACGATGGCCGACATCTGCCGCGTCGATGTCTTCATCCGCAACATGGAACACTTCGAGATCATCCACCGGGTGCGGTGCGAATATTTCCAGGAGCCGCTGCCGGCCTCGACAATGGTTGAGGTTTCCAAGATGACCTCGCCGGAGTTCCTGATCGAAATCAACGCGATCGCGGTCATTCCCGAGACGCGCTGAGGCGCCTTCCTGCGGCGTTGCAAAACCCGCCGCCGCGCCGCACACTCGCAGGAGCCAACAAGGGACCATGCCGATGGACATGACCGGCGAATATCACATTCCCGCGCCGCGCCAGCGCGTCTGGGAGGGGCTCAACGACCCCGCGATCCTCAAGGACTGCATCCCCGGCTGTCAGGAAATCGAAAAGGTCTCGGACACCGAATTCGCCGCCAAGGTCATCGCCAAAGTCGGGCCGGTGAAAGCCGCCTTTGGCGGCAAGGTGACGCTGTCCGATCTCGCGCCGCCGCAGGGCTATACGATCGCCGGCGAAGGCACCGGCGGCGTTGCCGGCTTTGCCAAGGGCAGCGCCCGCGTCGATCTCGTCGAGGAGGATGGCGGCACGCTCTTGAAATACACGGCACAGGCCAATGTCGGCGGCAAGCTCGCGCAGATCGGCTCGCGTCTCATCGGAGCCACCGCGCGCAAGATGGCCGATGACTTCTTTGGGCGCTTTGCCGGTCTTGTCGCCGCCGGCGCGGCCGGTGCCGGCGAGACCGGCGGGGAGGATGGCGCGCCGCTCACGGGCGGCTCTGGCGAGGCCGAGCCGCAGGACCGCGGCCCCGGGATCGGCGCTGCCTCCGGCGCGGCGGCGCGCGAGCTTCGCCTTTCGCCGGCCGTATGGGTCGGCGGGCTGACCGCGGTTGTCGCCCTGATGCTCTACGTCTTTGCCGTGCGCGGCCTGATCCGCTAGACCGGCATCCCATAATCATGTCCATCATGGCGCGAGCCGCTTGACGGCCGCCGAGCCGGCGGGAACATTAGCGGGAGCGGGCCGTCCCTGGGGCGGTCGTCACCCGGATAGGCAGGGAGGTTGTGATGCAGAAGACGGTGAGCCTCACCGTAAATGGCAAGCCGGTGTCGGCGGCGGTCGAGGGCCGCACCTTGCTGGTGCAGTTGTTGCGCGAACAGCTCGGCCTGACCGGAACCCATGTCGGCTGCGACACCAGCCAGTGCGGCGCCTGTGTCGTCCACCTCGACGGCGAGGCGGTCAAGTCGTGCACGCTCCTCGCGATCCAGGCCGAGGGTGGCAATGTGCTGACGATCGAGGGAGTGGCGCAAGGCGACACCCTGCATCCGATGCAGGAAGCCTTCCGCAACAACCACGCGCTGCAATGCGGCTTCTGCACGCCGGGGATGATCATGAGCGCGCTCGATCTGGTGAAAAACAACCCCGATCCTTCGGAGCACCAGATCCGCGAATATCTCGAAGGCAATCTGTGCCGCTGCACCGGCTATCACAACATCGTGCTGGCGATCAGGGAAGGGGCGGCGGTGATGCGGGGGGCGGTACCGCCGGCTGCGGCGGCGGAGTAGGGCGATGACAGCCATTGGGGCAACGATCGGCACGTCGGTCCGGCGGCGCGAGGATTTCCGCTTTGTCACCGGGCAGGGCACCTATACCGACGATCTCAACCGGCCCGGCCAGCTTTACGCCACCATTCTGCGCAGCCCGCACGCGCACGCCCGCATCCGCGGCCTCGATACCGCGGCGGCAGCACGGGCGCCGGGAGTCGTCGCTGTCTATACCGGCAAGGACATGGCCGATGCCGGGGTCAGCGGGCTGCCCTGCGGCTGGCAGATCCACTCCAAGGACGGCGCGCCGATGGTCGAGCCGCCGCATCCGGCGCTCGCCACCGAGCGGGTGCGCCATGTCGGCGATCCGGTCGCCGCCGTCATCGCCGAGAGCCTCTCCGCAGCGCGCGACGCGGCCGAGTTGATCACCGTCGATTACGAGGTCCTCCCGGCGGTCGTCGAGGGCGCCGCGGCGCTCGAACCCGGCCGCCCGCGCGTCTGTGACGAGGCACCGAACAATCTCTGCTTTGACTGGCAGTTGGGCGACCCCGCCGCGGCCGATGCGGCGCTGGCGCAGGCGCATCACGTCACGCGCCTTGATCTCGTCAACAACCGGCTGATCCCGAACGCGATGGAGCCGCGCGCCGCGATCGGCGAATTTGACCGGGCGACCCGGGAATATACGCTCTATACGACGAGCCAGAACCCGCACGTCATCCGCCTCCTGATGGGCGCCTTTGTCCTCCATATCCCGGAAGCGCGGCTGCGGGTCGTCGCCCCCGATGTCGGCGGCGGGTTCGGTTCAAAGATCAACCATTACGCCGAGGAGGCGATCGTCACCTGGGCCGCCGGCAAATTGCACCGCCCGGTCAAGTGGCGGGCCGACCGCTCGGAGAGTTTCATCTCCGACACGCACGGACGCGATCATGTGACGCATGCCGAGTTGGGTCTCAATGAGCACGGGAAGTTTCTCGCGCTCAAGGTTTCAACGGTTGCCAACCTAGGCGCCTATCTCGCGACTTTTGGCTCCGCCATTCCGACCTATCTTTACGGGACGTTGCTCGCCGGCGTCTATACGACACCGGTCGTCTCCGTCGAAACCAAGGCGGTGTTCACCCACACCGTCCCGGTCGATGCCTATCGCGGCGCCGGCCGGCCCGAGGCGGCCTATCTGTTGGAGCGCATCGTCGATGTCGCCGCCGACGAGATGGGGATCGACCCGGCCGAATTGCGCCGGCGCAATTTTATTCCCGGCGACGCCTTTCCCTATCAGACGCCGGTGGCGCTGCAATACGACAGCGGCGATTATGAGACGACGTTGAACCTTGCACTGAAGGCTGCCGATTACCAGGGCTTTGAGGCGCGCCGGCGGGAGGCGGCCGGGCGCGGCAAATTGCGCGGCCTCGGCGTTGCGACCTACATCGAGGCCTGCGGCATCGCCCCCTCGGCCGTCGCCGGCTCCCTGGGGGCGCGCGCCGGCCTCTTTGAGAGCGCCGCGATCCGTCTCCATCCGACGGGCAGCGTCACGGTCCTGACCGGCTCGCACAGCCACGGTCAGGGACACGAGACGACCTTTGCCCAGCTTGTCGCCGACGGTCTCGGCGTGCCGCTCGAGAATGTCGAAATCGTGCACGGCGATACGGCGAAGATCCCGTTTGGCATGGGCACCTACGGTTCGCGCTCGCTGGCCGTCGGCGGCACCGCGATCGTCAAGGCGATGGACAAAATCGTCGCCAAGGGGAAAAAGATCGCCGCCCATCTCCTGGAGGCCGCCGAGGCCGACATCGAGTTCAAGGACGGCCAATTCACCGTCGCCGGGACCGATCGCGCGAAGAGCATGGCCGAGGTGGCCCTGACCGCCTATGTGCCGCACAACTACCCCGCCGACCTCGAACCCGGTCTTGACGAGACCGCGTTCTACGACCCAAAAAACTTTACCTATCCCGCGGGCGCGCACATCGCCGAGGTCGAGATCGATCCCGACACCGGGCGGGTCGCGGTCGTCGCCTTCACCGCGAGCGACGATTTCGGGCGGATCATCAATCCCCTGATCGTCGCCGGGCAGGTTCATGGCGGGCTGGCCCAGGGGATTGGCCAGGCGCTGCTCGAAGGTTGCGTCTACGACAAGGAGACGGGGCAGATCCTGACCGGCTCCTACAACGACTATGCGATGCCGCGCGCCGACGATCTGCCCGCGTTCGCAGTTTCGACCCATGTCACGCTGTGCACGCACAACCCGTTGGGCGTCAAGGGCTGCGGCGAAGCCGGGGCGATCGGCGCGCCGGCCGCCTTGACCAATGCCGTCGTCGATGCGCTGAAGCCCTTTGGCGTCAAGCATGTCGACATGCCGGTGACGGCCGAAAAGCTGTGGCGCGTCATCGCTGAGCACCGTATGCCGCGCGCGGCGGAATAGGCCCTGCTCCCTCTTTTCCCGCTTGCGGGGAAGAGGATTGGGATGAAGGGCGGCAACCGAGAAAGCTCTGGCCGACAAAATTAGGGAGAGGCCGATGTACGAGTTCACCTATCACCAGCCGGCAAACCTTGACGAGATCGCGCGGCTGCTCGGCGCCAATGAGGATGCCAAGCTTGTCGCCGGCGGCATGACCTTGATCCCGACGTTGAAGCTGCGCCTTGCAAAACCGTCGGATCTGATTGATCTCGCGAAGATCAGCTCGTTAAAGGGCATTCGCGAGGAGGGTAACGCGCTGGTCGTCGGGGCGATGACGCGCCATGTCGAGGTGCACCGCTCGGACCTCGTCAGGCGTGCAATCCCTGCCCTTGCCGCGCTTGCCGGCCTGATCGGCGACCCGGCAGTGCGCAATCGCGGCACGATCGGCGGCTCGATCGCCAACAACGACCCGGCGGCGGATTACCCGGCCGCCGTCCTCGGCCTCGGCGCCACCGTGCAGACGACAAAGCGCCAGATCACAGCCGATGATTTCTTCACAGGAATGTTTGAGACCGCGCTCGAACCCAATGAAATCATTACGGCAGTCCGGTTTTCGAAACCGCAGGCCGCGGCCTATCAGAAGTTCCCCAACCCGGCCTCGCGCTACGCCATCGTCGGCGTCTTTGTCGCCCGCATGGGCGGCAGCGTGCGACTCGCCGTGACCGGCGCCGGTGCATCCGTCTTTCGCGTTCCCGCGATGGAGCAGGCGCTCGCCCGCTCCTTCGCGCCCGACGCGATCAAGGACATCGCGATCCCCGACGCCAACCTCAATTCCGACATCCACGCCAGCGCCGAATACCGCGCCCACCTTGTCAATGTCATGGCCCGCCGCGCCGTCGCCGCTTGCGCGTGAGGAAAGCGGCGGAAGGCGCTCCGCTTCGCTGCGTTTTTCCGCCCTGCGGTCCGGTGTAGGGGCGGAAAAGCGAAGCGCATTCCGCCGACCTCGCGGCATGCGCGTTCCGGTCGAGTTGATCCTGCGCAAGCTCGGCGCCGGACATATATGAGTTGATTTTTTCGTTATGGTGGCGGCTTATTTCGAAGGTGCTCTATATTGTGAAATCGAGGCGTGATAGACTGTCACTGTAAACCAAGCTTGTTGAAAATAAATCAGAACACGAGGAGTTATTACCGATGTTTTTATTATCGATTATAAAAAGATATTCAAAATGGGATCGTAAATCTTATCGAGAAAAGACAATTATCTATTACCGATTCAAGAAGGTCTTTGCGACTATAGTTAACTTAATTCCTTTGCCAATTGGAATTTTATTCAACCTTTTCGGCACTGACAAGGAACAGAACGGGGGGCATCACTATGGCGCGACCTACGGAACCGTTCTCCGGCAATTCCGCTATCGGCCGATCAAACTCCTGGAGATCGGGATCGGCGGATATGATAGTGAAATCGGCGGAGGCTCCCTGCTCGCCTGGCAGGCGTTCTTCCCTTTCGCGAAAATCGTTGCCTGCGACATCGCCCCAAAACCGGAACTATCGAGCCGGCGCACTCGAATCTATACAATCGATCAGTCCTCCGACGCCGATCTCGCCCGTCTCGCCACGGCGGAAGCCCCATTCGATATCATCATCGATGACGGATCACACTTGAATGAGCATCAGGTATTTACATTCAGCAAACTGTTTGCCTCGCTCAACGATAGCGGTCTGTACATAATTGAGGATGTGCAGACCTCATTTTGGCCGCCTGGTCAGGTTGGCAAATTAATCACGGATGGGCGACACATCGATGATCCCGAGTTCTCGCGCACCTGCGTCGGCTATTTCCTTGATATTGCTAAATATCTAAACTATCAAGAATTTATTGATTACCGATCTACCAATGAAGAATATGTACAGATGGTACAAAATATAAGGCGTATCTCGTTCGAACATAATTTGATTGTTATAGAAAAAGGGCAAAATGACGCTCCTTCAAATAATATTTTTGTGCGAAACAAACATGCTCGGCAATCTGACCGCGTGTGATTCGAGGATGGGGCGGCGCTTGGTTTCGGGACTGCAACCACGCGCGGCAGCCCGTTGCTGATCGCAAAAATCCTGCTGCCCGGCCGGGTGGCGACGGGGCGGCGGGCGTCCTAGATAATAGAGACCGAGCGGCGCGTGTCGTCCGCGGGTCTGCCGCTCGCACCCCTCTTCCGTCGGGAGAGGGATTTTCATGGCGATCGAGGTCCCTCTTGGATGCCCAGCCCACGATGACCGCCCTGCCCGCTTCCGTCGATGCGACCTTGACCATGCTCGGCAGTGCCGACTACGTCGCCGACCGCAGCCTGGCGACGGCGGTGCACCTCGCCTTGCACCTGAAACGTCCGCTCTTTCTCGAAGGCGAGGCCGGGGTCGGCAAGACCGAGATCGCCAAGGTCCTGGCGAGCGCGCTGTCGCGCCGGCTGATCCGGCTGCAATGCTACGAGGGGCTCGATGTCGCCTCGGCCGTCTACGAATGGGATTACGCGCGCCAGATGATCGAGATCCGGCTCGCCGAGGCGGCCGACGAGGAGCGCGGCGAGATCGAGAGCACGATCTTCTCCGACCGTTTTCTCTTGAAACGCCCGCTGTTGCAGGCGCTCGAACCCGAGATGTCCGGCCCGCCGGTGCTTCTGATCGATGAACTCGACCGCACTGACGAGCCGTTTGAGGCGTATCTCCTCGAAATCCTCTCCGACTTTCAGGTGACGATCCCGGAGATCGGGACGATCCGCGCACCCGAGCCGCCTATCGTCGTCATCACCTCAAACCGGACGCGCGAAATCCACGATGCCTTGAAGCGGCGCTGCTTTTATTACTGGGTCGATTATCCGAGCGCGGCGCGCGAGCTTGAGATCCTGCACAAAAAGGCGCCGGGTGCGAGCGAGCGCCTGTCGCGCCAGGTCGTCGCCTTTGTCCAGCACCTGCGCGCGATGGATCTGTTCAAATTGCCCGGCATCGCCGAAACGATCGACTGGACCGACGCCTTGATGCAGCTCGACGTCCTGGAACTGACGCCGCAGGCGATCAACGATACCCTGGGCGTCCTCTTGAAGTATCAGGACGATATCGCCCGCATCCAGGGCAGCGAGGCGGCGCGCCTCCTAGAGCAGATCAAGGCAGAAGCTGCCGCCGCGCCGGCGTGATGGCGATGTTCGCGCCAAGCCCATTAACAGCCGTCATGACCGGGTCTGGCCCGGTCATCCACGCAACTGCCGCCGAGGCAAGACGTGGATGGCCGGATCAAGTCCGGCCATGACATTCTTGTCTGCGGCACGCCAATGGTTTCGCAGGCGCCGGCTTCGCCGACTGATCGCGAAGGGCGGCTCGTCGCCAATCTGATGCACTTTGCGCGCGCCTTGCGCGCGGCGGGGCTGCCGGTCGGACCCGGCAAGGTCATCGACGCGGTCGCCGCGGTCGAGACGGTTGGGATCACCGATCGCCGCGATTTCTACTGGACGTTGCACGCGGTTTTTGTCAACCGGCCGGATCAGCGGCCGCTCTTTGACCAGGCGTTTCACGTCTTCTGGCGCAACCCCGAACTTTTGAAGAAGATGATGGGGCTCGTCCTGCCCGAGACGCACATCGAGGGCAAACCGGAAGAGAGCCCGGAAATGCTGCGACGCCTCGCCGAAGCGCTGCACCCGGGCGGGGGAGAGGAACGCGAGCCGCAGGAGCAGGAGATCGAGCTTGACGCGGCGATGACCTTTTCCGACCGCGAGCGTCTGCGCGGGATGGATTTCGAGAAGATGTCGCTCGACGAGCTGGCGCGCGCCAAGGCGGCGATCGCCCGCATGCATCTCGCAACCCGCGACATTCCGACGCGCCGCTTCCGACCCGACCGGCGCGGTGCTCGCGCCGATTTGCGCGCCAGCCTCAGAGCCTCGCTGCGCTCGGGCGGGATCATCGAGTTGAAGCGCAAAAACCGGCGCCTGCGCCCACCGCCGCTCATTGTGATCTGCGACATTTCCGGCTCGATGAGCCGCTACAGCCGTCTGTTTCTGCATTTCATGCACTCGGTCACCAACGATCGCGACCGCGTCCATGCCTTTGTCTTTGGGACGCGGCTGACCAACATCACGCGCTATCTCAAATACCGCGATGTCGATCTGGCGCTCGAACGGGTCGGCGAGGCGGTCAGCGACTGGTCGGGCGGCACCCGCATCGGCCATTGTCTCGCCGAGTTCAACCGGCTGTGGTCACGCCGGGTGCTCGGGCAAGGGGCGGTCGTGCTCCTGATCACCGACGGTCTCGATCGCGATGCCGGGACCGGTCTGGCGCGCGAGATGGATCGCCTGCACCGCTCCTGCCGCCGCCTCATTTGGCTCAACCCGCTGTTGCGCTATGAGGGGTTCGAACCGAGATCATTGGGGATGCGGGCGATGCTCCCCCATGTCGACGCGTTCCGGCCGGTGCATAATCTGGCGAGCCTTGAAGAACTGATCGCAGTGCTGAGCGCGCCGCCTCCGGCGCGGCGCGGCGCGGCGGTGGCGCAGTGGTCTCACCCGAGACATTCCCAGGAAGAGAGGGCAGCATGAGCGATACGATGGAAGTCCTCGCGCAGGCGGCGCACTGGCGCAGGGCGGGCGAAGGGGTCGCGCTCGCAACCGTGGTCAACACCTGGGGCTCCTCGCCGCGCCGGCCCGGTGCCAAGCTCGCGGTCTGCGCGTCGGGCGCCTTTGTCGGCTCGGTATCGGGCGGCTGCGTCGAGGGGGCGGTCGTCACCGAGGCGCTCGAAACCATCCGGGACGGCAAACCGCGCCTTCTCAAATTTGGCGTCAGCGACGATCGGGCCTGGGAAGTCGGTCTCGCCTGCGGCGGCAAGATCGAGATCCTGGTCGAGCGTGTCCAATGAAGGGGCGGGTTCTCGACGCGATCCTGGCGGCTGGAGCGGAAGGCCGCTCGCTCGCGCTGGCGACCGATCTCGCCAGTGGTCGGCAGAGACTGTTTGACCGCGGCGAGAGCGCGGGCGAGCTCGAGCTCGACGCCGAGGCATTCTCCGCCGTGCGCGCGGCCCTGCGGGCGGATCGCAACACGACGATCGAGACCGCGGCGGGACCGGTCTTTGTCGAGGTGTTCAGCCCGCCGCGGCGCTGCTTTGTCGTCGGCGCCGTGCACATCGCCCAGCCGCTGGTGCAGATGCTGGCGCTCACCGAGTACCATGCGATCGTCGTCGATCCGCGCGAATCCTTTGCCACCGCGGCGCGTTTTCCCGGCGTCGAACTGACCACCGAATGGCCGGACGAGGCGCTGGAACGCCTGAAACCCGACCATCGTTCGGCGGTGGTCACCCTGACCCACGACCCGAAGCTCGACGATCCGGCGCTGGCGGTGGCGCTCCGCTCCGAGTGCTTTTACATCGGCGCGCTCGGCTCGCGCCGCACCCATGCCGCGCGTGTGCACCGCCTCAGCGAGATGGGTTTTGGCGAAGCCGAACTGTCCCGCATCCACGCCCCGATCGGGCTCCCGGTCGGCGCCGTCTCGCCGGCCGAGATCGCGGTCGCGATCCTGGCGCAGATGACGCAACGCCTGCGCCAGGGCGCCAAAACGGAGCCGGCATGAAATTCGGGGAAGTCCCGGTCGCCGAGGCCGAGGGGGCGATCCTCGCGCACAGCTTGCGGCTCGGGACGATTGCCCTGAAAAAGGGACGGGTGCTGGCCCTTCCCGATCTCGACGCGATCCGGGCGGCGGGGATCGCGCGGATCGTTGTCGCCCGGATCGATCCGGACGAGATCGGCGAGGACGAGGCGGCCCGCCAGGTCGCCGCGGCGGCGGCGGGAAGCGGGGTTGCGCCGGCCGCGCCGTTCACCGGCCGCACCAATCTGCTGGCCGAGAGGAAGGGTCTGCTGGTCTTTGACCGCGAGCGGCTTGATCGCGTCAATCTGGTGGATGAGGCCGTCACCCTTGGAACCCTGCCGCCTTTTGCTCTCGTCGAGCTGCGCCAGATGGTCGCGACGGTCAAGATCATCCCCTTTGCCGTGCCGGCGGCGGTGGTCGCACGGTGCGCCACGGCAGCCGCGGCAGAGGGTCCATTGCTGCGCGTCGCCGCCTTTCGTCCGCGCGCGGTCGGCCTCGTGCAGACCCGGCTCCCCGGTCTCAAGGAGAGTATTCTCGACAAGACCCGAGAGGTCGGCGAAGCCCGCCTCGCCGCCCTCGGCTCCCGCCTCGTCTGCGAGGCCCGCTGCGAGCACAAGACGGCGGTGCTGGCGCCCCTGATCGGTGCGGCGATCGCAGAGGGCGCCGAGATGGTCTTTGTCCACGGCGCCTCGGCGATCGAGGACCGCCGCGACGTGATCCCCTCTGCCCTCGTCGCGGCTGGCGGCGTGATCGATCATTTTGGGATGCCGGTCGATCCCGGCAACCTGCTGCTCCTCGGCCATATCGGCGAGCGGATCGTGCTCGGTCTGCCGGGTTGTGCCCGCTCGCCAAAGGAGAACGGGTTTGACTGGGTGTTGCAGAGGCTTCTCGCCGATCTCCCGGTCGGAGCGCAGGAGATCATGCGGATGGGCGCGGGCGGTCTTCTCGCCGAAATCCCGTCGCGTCCGCAGCCCCGCGCCGAAGCCAAGCCGGCGCCCGAGGCGAAGCCGCGGCGGCAGGCGCCGCGCGGACCGCGCATCGCCATCCTGCTCCTGGCGGCCGGGAAGTCGAGCCGGATGGGCGGCCCCAACAAGCTGCTCATCCCGATCGAAGGGGTGCCGATGGTGGCACGGGTGGCCACCCGTCTCCTCGCGTCCCACGCCCGCCCGATCATCGCCGTCATCGGCAAGGATGCCGAGGCGGTCGAGGCCGCGCTCGACAAGCTCCCGGTCGAGCGGGTGCGCAACCCCGATTTCGCCCAGGGTCTGTCGAGTTCATTAAAGCGCGGCGTCGCCGCGCTGCCCGAGGAGATCGAGGGTGTGGTGGTCTGTCTCGGCGACATGCCGCTTGTCACCGGGCGCCATATCGAGCGCCTGATCACCGCCTTCAACCCGCTCGAAGGGCGCGCCATCGTGGTGCCGACCCGGCGCGGCAAGCGCGGCAACCCGGTGCTGTGGGCCCGGCGTTTCTTCCCCGAGATCGCCGCGCTCGCCGGCGATGTCGGAGCCAAGCACCTGATCGGCGAATATGCCGAACTGGTCGCCGAGGTCGAGATGGACGACGACGCCATCCTCGTCGATATCGACACCCCCGAGGCGCTCGCCGCCTTTGCCCAAGGGAGACGGCCCTCGGCGGCGTGAGCGGCTTCGGTCGCCCGGGCGAAACGGCGCGGCGAAACGGCGCGGCGAAACGGCACTGGGCTCGGGGCCGCGCCCCGAGTCTACGGCACCACGGGAGCTACGCAGCGGCCTCGCGCAAGGCCTGCATTTGCGCTTCGAGTTCTTCGAGGGTCAGACCGCCCGGGGTTTTGCCATCCCGGGCGATCCAGGTCGGATCGGCGATGGCGTATACCTCATCGACATATTTGGCGAAAAACTCCCAGGTCATCGTGTAGAACTCGCCCCACGAGATGACCTTGATGCCGTCGCTGGTATAGCCCGGCAGCACCACCGCGTGGCCGCCGACAATCTGCGGGTCGCTCGGATCGACGCTCCACACC
>JBOHMF010000040.1:0-15453 GCA_050730055.1 Allostellaceae bacterium | reverse complement strand
TGCCCCAGGCGACCCGTTCGACAGTGCCAAAGAGATTGATCAGGACCGGCATCGCGTAGCAGCCGCCATCGGCGCGCACGACATTCTCAAACAGCACCGCCGGCCCCTCTTCGGCGAGCAGCCGGGTGTGGATCTCGGTCATTTCGAGATGGGGCGAGACCGGCGCCGCGACGCGTTTGAGCCGCCCGCCTGCTTCGAGCCGGTCGATAAAGTCGCGCAGGCTGGAATACGGCATGGCCGCCAATATGGGGGCGGCGCGGGGGCGCGGCGAGGGGCGGCCGCTATCCCGTCGCGGCGGGCTGGGCGGACGGCGCGGTGCGCGCGCGCAACAGCAGGAGCGCGGCGGAGGCGGAAAGGCACAGTCCGGCCGAGAGCACGACGGCGTGCGCACCGATCTGGGCCATCAAGAGGCCGAACAGAAATGGTGCCGTTGATTGCACAAACCGCGCCGGCACCGACAGGACGCCGCTGCGCTGCCCGTACCCGGCCGGTCCGAACAAGGCGAGCGGCAGACTGCCCTTGGCGATCGTGATCATGCCGTTGCCGGCGCCGTAAAAAAGCGCGAAGGGAACCGCGCCGAGGGCGCCAAAGACCGTCAGAAAGACGGCGCCGACCGGGTGCAGCAGGGCCGCGACGCGCCCCGAGACGAGCGGGTGAAAGGCGCGCAGGACGCCAAATTCGACAAGCCGTGCCGCCACCTGTGCCGGGCCGACCAGCGCCGCCGCGGCAATTGCCGCCTCGCGCGAGGCGCCGGCGTGCTGCAACAGTTCCGGCAGATGCGCCGCCATCGCTCCGGTGACAAACCAGGTCGCCGAGAAATAGAAGGCGAGGATCGGCATGGCTCCGCGCGGCGCCGGCGGCGCTTCAATCGCGACGATGGCGGGAGCCGGCGCGGCGCGCGCGACGGAGGGGATCAGAAACCAGTCGAGCGGCGCCGCCACAAGAAGATCAAGGCCGGCCCAGACAAGACAGGCCGCGCGCCAGCCGAAGAGATGGGCGAGCACGGCGGAGAGCGGCCAGCCGATCGTGCTGGCAAATCCGGCGATCAGGGTGATCCCGGTGATCGTGCCGCGCGCCTCGTGCCCATAGAGCCGGGTCAGGGTCGAAAAGGCGGGATCATAGAGACCCATCGCGATGCCGACCCCGAGCACAATCCAGGCCAGTGCGAGGCTCGCCGCGCCCTGCGCCGCGGCCAAGAGGACAAGACCGGCGCCGAGCACGATCCGCGAACCGGCGAGGACGGCGCGCCCGCCGTGCCGGTCAATGAGCCGCCCGACCACAGGCCCGAGCGCCGCCGCCAGCAGCAGCGCCCCCGAAAAGACCGCAAAAAAGATGCTCTGCGACAGATGGAGCGAAGCCGAAATCGGCGTGCCGAGGATGGCCGGCAGATAGTAGCTGGAGGCCCAGGCCAAGGTCTCGGTCGTGCCGATCACGGCGACGACGCGAAGGCGGTCCCGCCGCGTTCCGGTCACGCGGGCGCGCCTTTGTCACCGGTGCCGAGCGCCGTGGCCGCTCCCGCCAGCAGGACTGCGGCCGCACCGTAAAGAATCAGCGTCGGCAGCACGGGGGGCAGCAGACCGGCCAGGATCGGCCCTGCCCCGGCGCCGAGATCACGCCAGGTCGCGAGACGGGCGAGCGCTCCAACCCGCGCCGCGCCCGGATGATCCGCAGCAGCGACAACCGCCGGCAGGGGTTGCAGGAGGCCAAGCAGGAGCACCACCACCACCGCTCCGACCCACAGCATCCCGATGCCGACAAGGGCGAGACCGATCGCTGAGGCGAACGACAAGAAAGCGAGCACGCGCCGCGCGCCGCGCCGCTCGGCGAGGGTGCCGCCGACCGGCCCCAAGAGGATCAGGGCGGCGTAGCGCAGCGCCAGCGTCACCCCGGCCGCCATGACCGCGTGCTGCGGTGCCGCGCGGGCGGCGAGCAGCGACAGCCCGACGACAAACAGTCCCTCAAGGCTCACCCCCTGGACAAACGACCACCCTTCCAGCCGCGACGGCAGCGTCAATCGCAGCTCGCCCGCGCGGCGCGGGACGGTCGTGGCCTCCTGCGCGGGCAGCCGCGCCGCCAGCGGGACGGCCAGGACCGCGACGCCGGCCAGCATCAGAAAGGCGGTGCACGGCCCGGCCGCCTGAGCGATCACGGCGCCGGACAGAAGGCCGAGCATCGGACCCGAGGCAATGATTGCGCGCGAGCGACCGCTGCGCCGCGCCGCCTGTGCCGGCTCGGCCGTGGAGAGCGCCTGCGTCGCGATATTGAGCGCGGCAAAAGAGAGGCCCCACACCAGCCGCCCCACGAGCAGCGCCCACAACCCCGACAGCGCGGCATAATCGAATGTCGCCAGCACCGCTCCGACAGCCGCGCCAAGGCACGCCGCGCGCGGCCCATAGCGGGAATAGAACCGCCCCACCCGCCGATAGGCGATGATCCGTATGATGCGGTTGGCGGCGAGCAGCAGCCCGGCCCCGGCGAGCGAGACACCAAAGCTCTGGTGATAGAGCGGCAACAGCAGATAGAGCAGGGTGTCGCCGGGCTGGCCAAGGGCGAGAACGAGCGAGGCGGCGCGCCAGGCGCCGTCCGTGGCGGGGCCCGCGGCGCGCGGCGCTCCACCCTCCCCGAAGCTCGCTCGCGACGCGGTCACATCGGCCCTCCTGCGGCCGGTATCCTGCGCCGGTACGATGAACAAGAAAAATTTATTGCGTTTATGCGCTTCATAAGAAGATTTTATCCGATGCGCGCCCTCAGTCCCGATCATCTCGCAGCCTTTGCGGCCGTGGTCGAACTGGGCAGCTTCCGGGCGGCGGCCGAACGGCTGAACCTGACCCAGCCGGCGGTCAGCTTGCGGGTCCGCCAACTCGAACGCCGGCTCGGTCTGCCCTTGCTCGAACGCCTCGGCAAAGGGGCTCAGCCGACCGCGGCCGGACGCCAATTGCTGCCCCACATCCATCGGATCGACGCGGCGATCGCCGCCGCCCTCGACGCCGTGGGCGACTACGCGCGCGGGATTGCCGGGCGGGTCCGGCTCGGCACCGGCGCCACCGCGTGCATCTATCTGCTGCCCGCCCTGCTGCGGGACTTGCGGCGCCGTTTTCCGGCGCTGGAAATCCTCGTCCGCACCGGCAATACGCCCGATATCCTGAAGGATCTGGAAGAGAATACTCTCGATGTCGCGCTCGTGACCCTGCCGGTGCGCGGCCGCGCCTTTGCCGCCGAGGCGCTCGTCGAGGACGAGATCGTCGCGGTCTTCCCGCCCGAGCCGCCGGCGCCGAGTGCAATCACGCCGGCCGCGTTGGCGGCGCTGCCGGTGCTGCTGTACGAGCCCGGCGGCAGCACAAGGCGGATCATCGACGCCTGGTTTCACCGCGCCGGCGTCAGCCTGCGACCGGTCATGGAACTCGGGAGCGTCGAGGCGCTGAAGCAGCTGATCGCGGCGGGTCTCGGCTGCGGTCTCCTGCCGCGGCTCGCGGTGGCGGAGGCGGAGGGACTCGCCGTCCGTCCGCTGGCGCCGGCGCTCCACCGCCGCATCGGGCTGGTCATGCGCCGCGACAAGATCCCCGATCGCGCGTTGCGCGAGGTGGTCGCCGCGTTGCGCGGTCTCGCCGCGCGCTGATCCGGCGGTGCCGCGGGTGCGCCGTCGCGGCGCCGCTCAGGCGACCCGCTCCTCCTCGACGATGACGGTTTCGACCGTGACCAGCTCGTCGTGATAGAGCCAGCGGGTGAAGAACCCGGCGACCACGGCCCCAAGGATCGGCGCCAGCCAGAACAGCCAGAGCTGATCGATATACGCAAGGCCGGCAAACAGCGCCGGACCGGTGCTGCGGGCCGGGTTGATCGAGGCATTGGTGACCGGGATCATCACCAGATTGGTCAAGGCCAGGCAGAGACCGATCGGGATGCCGGCAAACCCGACCGCGGCCCCGCGCGAGGTCGAGCCGATGATGACAAACATGAAGAACGCCGTCGCCACGACCTCGCCGACAAAACCGGCGGCCAACCCGTATTTGCCGGGGCTGAGAGCGCCGTAGCCGTTGGCGGCAAACCCGCCCGCGACAAAGCCCGCCTTGCCCGATGCAATGACATAAAGCACCGCGGCGGCGACAATCCCGCCGATCACCTGAGCGATGATGTAGGGCAGCACGTCCCTCCCCTTGAACCGCCCGCCGGCCCACAGTCCAAAGGTCACTGCGCAGTTGAAATGACCGCCCGAAATGTGCCCGACGGCATAGGCCATCGTCAGCACCGACAGACCAAAAGCGAGGGAAACCCCGAGAAAGCCGATGCCGAGATGGGGAAACGCCGCATCCAGCAAGGCTGCCCCGCAACCGGAAAAAACCAACCAGAACGTGCCGACAAATTCGGCCGCGGCACGGCGTGTCATATTCATGGCTGCCCTCCCGTGGCGGTTCGCCCCGTCGGACTCCTCGCCCGATCCCCGGTCGCAATCGTCCCCGGGCAGGTTCGTCGCCATATGGTCCCCCTGCAACCGATGTTTTTGATGATCAGACCAGAGAAAGACGCAGAGCAATACTGGATGAGATAATAACACTCGAAAATCTGTACCAGTTTAGACTTACTCTAATTCAATACACTCCAGCATGACTCCACTTTGAGCAGTTTAGACTTGATCTAATCTGGCGACGGTGCCGGCGCGGCGCCCTCTGCGGCGACACTCGGACGAGCCGCGTGATTGCCCACCTGAGACATGTCGGTTCAATCGCTTATGCGATAACTTAGAGCGACTATAATCTATTGACCCGACCGCGCGCCGCCCCATATGGGCTGGCATCTCAGCGAGGCTCCTACCGGGAGATTATCCGTCATGAAAACTGATCGCGACACGCTGCTGCGCCTGCAAAAAAGGCTGGAGACGGAGCGCGGGCGCCTTCTCGTCGCCCCGAGCCCATCTTCAGCGGGCGAACGGCTCCCTGCGCGGGTGATCCGCGAGCTTGCCGACATCGATATCGCGGCGCGCGCCGTCGCGGCCGAACTCGCCCGGCGCACGCCCCGGCTGGGTTACGGCTCGGAAACCTGATCCGGAGAGAAACCGTTCCGATAACCCGCCCCGGCGCCGCGCCGGGCGCGGTCGGGCCATCAGACATCGCCCCCTAATCCGCCAGCACCTGCCAGACGACGGTTTCGCGCATCTCGCGATCCTCGATCTCGCGGCTCGTCGGGACCTGATAGCGGGCGCGTTCGGCGAGACCCGCAGCCGGCAGGTAGGCGCGCCCGGGATCGGCCAGCAAGGCAAGGCTTCCCCGCCCGGCGCAGCGGCGCAGCCACGCCGTGACCCGCGCCGCCATCGGCTGTTCATAGCAGACATCACCGGCGGCGACGACCGCGCCAGCGGCGGCGGCGCCATCGAGCACATCCGCGGCCGTGACCGCGACGGCGACCGCGTTCAGCGCGGCGTTGGCGGCGATCGCGGCGGTGGCAAAGGGGTCGATCTCGGCCGCCAGCACATGCGCCGCACCGGCCTTTGCGGCGGCGATCGCGACCAGACCCGAGCCGGCGCCAAAATCGAGGACGGTGCGACCGGCGACCAATGCCGGGTTGTCGAGCAGGTGGCGCGCCAATGCCTGACCGCCCGGCCAGGCAAAGGCCCAGAACGGCGGCGGCACCGCGGCGCGTCCCAGGGCTTCCTCGCTCGCCCGCCACAGCGGCGACAGTTCGGTGGCGAGGTGAAGGCGGATCTCCGGCACCAGCGGCACCGCAGCGACGAGGGTGTTGCGGCGGACAAACGCTCCGCGGGCACGCGCGGGCGTGCTCATCGCGCGAGCTGGCCGGCGATGATGCCAACGAGCAGCAGCCAGCCGACCCAGCGGTTTGAGCGGAATTTGGCGAGGCAGTCGGCGGAGTTCTCGGTGGCGACCCGTGCCGCCTGCCAGGACAGCTGCCCGGCGGCGGCGGCGAGGCCGAGCCAGAACGGCCAGCCGAGCCGATCCGCCGCTCCCGCCGCCGCCCACAGAAGGGCCGCTGCGGTGTAGAAAACAAAGAGCCACGGATGGGTGCGGGACCCGAGCGCCAGGGCGGAGGACTTGACCCCGATCCTTGTGTCGTCCTCCTTGTCCTGATGGGCATAGATCGTGTCGTAGCCGATCGTCCAGAAAATGCCGCCGAGATAGAGGAGGACCGGCGGCCAGGCGAGGGCGCCCGTGACCGCCGCCCACCCCAGGAGGACTCCCCAATTGAAATTGAGACCGAGAAAGACCTGCGGCCAATAGGTGATGCGTTTCATGAACGGGTAGGTTGCGATCAGCGCCAGGACGGCGATCCCGAGGAGGATCGCCAGGCGGTCGAGGCTGAACAGCACGGCAGCGCCGACCGCCAATTGGGCGAGGAGAAACGCGACGGCTTGCGGCACGCTGACCGCGCCGCTCGGCAACGGGCGCAGGCGGGTGCGCGCGACCCGGCCGTCGTAATCGCGGTCGGCGAGATCGTTCAAGGTGCAGCCGGCGCCGCGCATCGCGACCGCGCCGAGTGCGAACAGCGCGAGGAGCGGCAGGTCGGGCCAGCCCGCGGCGGCGAGCGCGATCCCCCACCAGGCCGGGAACAGCAGGAGCCAGGTGCCGATCGGACGATCGAGCCGCGCCAGCCGGGCGTAGGGCCGCAGCGGGTGCGGCAGCCAGCGCTCGACCCAGTCGTCGGGCCGGATGTCGCTCGGGTCGAGGGCAGCGCCCGTGCCGGGGTGGTTTTCCGCCGTCATGATCGCATCTTGAAGGCGCCGATCATCCCGCTCAAGCGGGTGCGAGCGGAGGGATGGCAAATGGCGCGGCAGCCGCGGGTCCATGTGGCGGAAACGCTCGCCGAGGGCGATCGGGCCACGCTCGCCGCCGGCGCCGCCCACCATCTCGCCACCGTCCTGCGGCTGCGGCCGGGCGACCGGGTCGCCGCGTTCAATGCGCGCGAGGGCGAGTTCCTGTGCCGGATTACGGATATTGTGAGAGGGCGGATCGATCTCATGGTCGAGCGCCGGCTGCGCGCCCCCGAACCCGAACCCGATCTGTGGCTGCTGTTTGCGCCGGTGAAACGGGCCCGGCTCGACTGGCTCATCGAGAAGGGGACCGAGCTTGGCGTTGCCGCCTTTGTGCCGGTATGGACGGGGCGCACCGAGCCGCAACGGGTCAACCGCGACCGGCTCACGATCCATGCGACCGGCGCGGCCGAACAGTGCGGGCGCCTGTCGATCCCCGAGTTGCGCGCGCCCGCGCCGCTCGCCGCCCTCATCGCGGCCTGGCCGCACGAGCGCGCGCTCGCGCTCTGCGACGAGACCGGCGCGGGCCGGCCGATTGCCGAGGCCGCGGCAGGTTGGGTCGGTCGGCCGGCCGCCGTCCTTGTCGGCCCGGAAGGGGGGTTTGCCGAGAGGGAACTTGACGCCCTCGCCAAACTCTCTTTTGTTAGCCGGGTCGGGCTCGGCCCGCGGGTGCTGCGCGCGGAAACCGCCGCGCTTGCAGCGGTGGCGGTGCTGCAGGCGATCGCCGGCGACGGGCGCCGCCCCCGTTCCGGCTGAAGCCGGAGCCGCCAGCCGCATTGCGACGACCTAGGGAGTGCCGCCGAGGATGACCACCACGCCAAGCGCACCGGGTCTGCCGATCACCGACAAGCGGCAACTCGTCGAATATCTGGAAGCGGGAAGCAAGCCCCGGGCCGCCTGGCGGATCGGCACCGAGCACGAGAAGTTCGTGTTCCGCCGCGCCGATCTGCGCCGGGTGCCTTATGACGGGCCGGACGGGATCGCGGCGCTGCTCTCCGGCATGACCCGGTTCGGCTGGAAGCCGGTCCTGGAAGCCGGCAACATCATCGCGCTGACCAATGATTCGCGCTGCGCGATCACCCTTGAACCGGGCGGCCAGTTCGAGCTGTCCGGCGCACCGCTGGAAACCGTGCACCAGACCTGCGGCGAGGTGCACGAGCACCTGCGCCAGGTGCGCGAGTTGTGCGGCGAACTCGGCCTCGGCATGATCGGCCTCGGGTTTGACCCGAAATGGCGGCGCGAGGACATCCCGTGGATGCCCAAGGGCCGCTACCGCATCATGCGCGACTACATGCCAAAAAAGGGGCGCCGCGGTCTCGACATGATGCTGCGCACCTGCACCGTGCAGGTCAATCTCGACTACGCCTCGGAACGGGACATGGTGAGGAAGTTCCGCGCCAGCCTAGCCTTGCAGCCGGTCGCGGTGGCGCTGTTCGCCAATTCGCCCTTTGTCGAGGGCCGTCTTTCGGGGACGCTCAGCGAGCGCAGCCTCGTCTGGACCGACACCGATCCCGACCGCTGCGGCACCCTGCCCTTTGTCTTTGACGAGGGTTTCGGCTTTGAGCGCTACGTCGATTACATGCTCGACGTGCCGATGTACTTTGTCTACCGCGACGGCCGCTATATCGATGCGAGCGGGCAGTCGTTTCGCGACTTCATGACCGGCCGGCTGCCGGCATTGCCGGGCGAGTTCCCGCGCCCCGGCGATTGGACCGACCATCTGACGACTGCTTTTCCCGAGGTCCGGCTCAAGACCTATCTCGAAATGCGCGGCGCCGATGGCGGTCCGTGGCGGCGCCTGTGCGCGTTGCCGGCGTTGTGGGTCGGCCTCCTCTATGACGAGACCGCGCTCGACGCCGCCTGCGATCTGGTTGCCGACTGGACCGCCGCGGAGCGCGAGGCGATGCGCCGCGAGGTGCCGCGCCGGGGGCTCTCGACACCGCTGCGCACCCGCACCCTGCGCGAGGTCGCGCTCGAAATGGTCGAGATCGCCCGCGGCGGTCTCGAACGCCGCGCCCGCCGCGACGCCGCCGGGGCGGACGAGACTTGTTTTCTCGATCCCCTCTTGGCGATCGCCCAGAGCGGCCGCACCCCGGCCGAGGACCTCATCGCCGAATACCGCACGCGCTGGCAGGGTTCGGTCGATCCGGCCTTTGCCGAACACGCCTATTAGCGGTTAGCCGCGGCGCGGGATCGCCCGCGCCTCAGGGGCTGGCGTTGTAAGCCAGCATGCCGATCGCGGCGGTGCCGACCTGGGGGAGCTGGAGGCGCGTGTAGAAGGTGTCGCGGCACCACCCGGCCGCGCCGCGATCGCCGCCGCCGCCGCCGCAATCCCAGTATTTCGAGACCTGGACCTGGATATAGACCTGCTGGCCGGGCACCACCGCCACCGTGGTGAACTGGTTGACATCGCGCCCTTCCGAATCGACCGTCACGTGATAGGTGCCCGGCGGGACATCGCGATAGAACACGCCGCCCGGCTGCGAGACGCCGACAATGCGGCCATTGAAGCGGACATAGGGCGTCGCCAGGCTGACATAGGGTTCGTTGTAGCGATAGATCCAGATGCGCCCGTAACCGGGCGACGGAGCGGCGGTCTCGGCAAGTCCCGCCGGTGGGGCGGAGAGCCAGCCGAGAAAACCGATCGCGAGGAGGATTGTTGCGGTGCGGCAGAACCGGCGCACGGCAAAGGGGATGGGCATGAGGTGTCTCCGTTCTCGCAGGAGATATGCCGGCAGTTGAAAAATCGTTCCCGTGCAGGTGCACGCCGGTACTCTCCCACCTCTGGCGAGGTATGTGGCGTGGCCGGGCGCGTGCGTCGAGAGCGCCCGATAGCTGGCGCCGACCCGCGGAACGGTGTAGAACGCGGTCGTTTGCAAAGCCTCCGCGTGAACCCGATGCCCCGCATCCTCCTCTGCTGTGCCGCCGTTGTCGCGATTGCCGGCTGCACCCAGGCCACCGCCAGTTTGAGCCCGCTCGGCAACCATACGTACAACATCCGAGGCCCCGGCATTCCGGGCGGCTCGACGGTGCCAAACCGGCGCGTCGCCGCCCGCGTCTGCCCCAACGGTTATCGCGTTCTGCACCAGACCGTTCGCAACAACACCCCGGACGGCTATTCGGACGAACCGGGCGTCTTTACCACCTGGACAATTCGCTGCCTGTAAGCCGCCCTTTGCGGGAGGCCCGCGCCGCGGCCGGGGCGCCGCGCACTCCCTCTTTGCCCTGGAGCAATACAGGGAAAGCGCGCCCCCAAAGACAGGTTACGGTATGCTATCAGATAAAATTTCCAGAAGGGCAGAATAATATACAGATTCGAAAATTTCATTCTTAGGTATGTTCTTTGGTGAGCAACGCAGCTATTTTTTGATACGAACCTTTCTGTCTTGTCATCTTGGCGAAAACGCGGATCATCAGGCCGCTGCGGATCGGGGTTTGCCGAGGTCCAGGCTCGCGGGATGAGAAAAAAAATAAAGAGACATTCGCGTAAATCGCGTATACGCTGGGTGCAAGGCTCGCTGAAGAGCCGCTAAGAAGGCAGGACGCAGCGCAAGGAACGCCGGCGCCGGCGAGGCCGGGCGGAAGCCTTGTCGCAAGGGGAGGATCGACCGTGGACACAATCCTCGCGCCGGACCAGCCGGCACCGGGTTTTCCCGATGCCGCTCCGCTTCGCCTCCTGTTTGTCTCCGACATCTACTTTGTGCGCGAAGCGCTCGCCGCGCGGCTTGAGCGCGATCCCGCGATCGCCGCCATCCGCTGCGCCGACCCGGCCGAGACGATGGCGCTGGGCTTGACCGCGCAAACGGACGCGGTGCTGGTCGATACCGCGCTGCCGGAGGGTCCCGCCGTGGTGCGGCAGTTGCGCGATATCGCCCCCAATATTCCGGTCATCGCCTGCGCGCTCCGTGAGACCGCCGAGGATGTCATCGCCTGGGCCGAGGCCGGAGCCACCGGCTATCTGCCCAACACCGTCCGCCTCGCCCAGATCGCGCGCATGGTCCGGGATCTGCTGGCCGGCCAGCAATCGTGTTCGAGCCGGGTGGCGGCCGGTCTGTTGCGCCGGATCGCTGTCGCCGCGAGCCTTGGACCGGTCGGCGAAACGCCGTCCCCGGCGCGCGGGCTGACCCGGCGCGAACGGCAGATCGCCGAGTTGATCACCGCGCGCTTCAGCGACAAGGAGATCGCCCGCCGGCTCAACATCAGCCTGGCCACCACCAAGTCCCACGTCCACAATCTCCTCGGCAAGCTCAATGTCGAGCACCGCGGCGATGTCGCCGACGCCTTGCACGGACGGGTCCAGGCTGCGCCCGCGGCCGTCCGGATCAGAACCGAACCGGCAACGTCAACCCTGGGTTTGATCGGCGGTCATTGAGCCTGCGCCGTCCCGGCGGCGGCGCGCCTGGGAGGCGCAGGCCCGAACTTGCGCCCGCTTCCCTCTCATGCCCGGCTGTAGCAAGCAAAACAGCGGCAGGACAAGCCCGGTCGTGGCGACCGGAAGCCGGGCGCGTCGGCGACGGACCCTGAGTTTAACGGGTCTCCGCGGAACCACGCCGGTCGGCCCGTCGCCCTCCCGCTGTGGCACTTACGCCACAGGCCGACCTCGGCGTCAGCCTCAGAGAACTCGAAAAATTCTCCGCCCGCGGCGAGCGTGGCGATAATGCCACAGCCTGAAGGCATCAGCATCCGGCCGGGCGCCGCGGGCGCGCTGCGCGCTCGCCTCGCCGATCGGCAGTGCCCGGTTGGAGGGACTCTGGGTCTAAACCGCGATCCATCGGATCTCATCCTGATTTCATTCTCGCCCAACGCGGCGTTCCGGCTTTCTTGCGTCTTTTCCTCGTTATGGAAATCATGGCATCTGCGCGCATTGTTGTCGCAAACATGAAATAATAATTATCATGGCCGGGCTTGACCCGGTCATCCACATGGTGCCGTGCCAGTCAATCTCAGGGATACGGACAGGCGTGGATACCTGGAACAAGTCCGGCCATGACGAATCAGGAAAAATTTACGATCTTTTTTTCAGGAGATTGTCGTCCTGATAAAGTTCAGGACTCACATCTCACCTGACTCAAAGGGTTCCAGCACTGACATTGCGTTGCCTGCAATGATCGGCCCGTGCGGTGGGGTGATGGGCTCCGGCCCGCTCGGCGCAGTGAAGAAAGCAGCGGCTGATCCATCAGGTGTAGTTCTTTTTCTCATTAGATTTAGATCGAAAACTCAAGCGAATTTCAATCCATCCGATGGATGGCTTCCGCCGGTGACTTGTGGGATTTGGGCCGCACGGTTCAACCAGTGAGTGATCGGGGGGACAGGCAGCGATGACCATGACACGAAGGATCGGCGCCGTCGCGGCGCTCGGCGGGATGATGACCGCCGCCGCCGCCCTGTTGACCGGCCTCCCTGCCGCGCAGGCCGACGAGCTTTCGCAACTTCAGGCCAACCAGGCCCTCCTCCAGCAGAGGCTCACCCAGCTCGAGCAGCAGGCCAAGCTTGGCGCCGCGCCGCTGGCGCCGGGCGCGCCGACGCTCGCCGGCAGCTTTCCCCGCTCGATCCTGATCCCGGGGACCAACACCTCGCTGCGGGTCGGCGGCTATGTCCAGCTTGACGGCGCCTATATCTTCAACGGCACCGGCCCCAACGGCAACGCCGGCGCCGTGCCGCCGCTCACCGCCGGCTCCCCCATCGCCGCCGGGGCGGCGCTGCGCAAGACCGGCTCCGGGGTGCTCGCCGCGCCGACGTTCGGGAACGGGCACAACAACGGCTGGTTCGCCTTCCAGGCCAACGAATCGCGGTTCTTTATCGAGACGCGCACGCCGACCGCCTATGGCGAGGCGATCACCCACATCGAAATGGACTTTTTTGGCTGCGCCGGCGCCGGCGGTCTCGATTGCAGCGGCCCCAGCACCACGACCAGCGGGTATGTGCCGCGCCTGCGTCTCGCCTACGGCACTTTGGGACCGTTTCTGGTCGGGCAGGACTGGGGTCCGACCCTCGATCTCTCGTCCAGCCCGACGCTCTTTGATTTTGGCGGCGATGTCGGCATTCTCGGTCCTGTCCGATTGCCGCAGGTCCGCTACACCGCGCAACTGCCCTACGGCATGCACGCGATCATCGCGGCGGTCGAGCCCCAGATCGGGATCTTCACACCGGCCGGCGCCCTCGCAAGCGACAGCGTCGGCACCGGTCTCGCCGGGACCAATGCGTCACCGACCACGCTCGCGACCAACCCGACCAAGACCCGGTGGCCGGACGGCGCATTGGTCCTGCGCATCGAACGGCCGTGGGGGAGTTTCCAGATCGGCAGCGTCCTGCGTGATCTCACCTTGCAGGACGGCCGGTTTGTCAACAAGGACTTTCTCGGCTATGGCGGTCAGGTTGGCGTGCACATGGTCCCGTTCCCCGGCAGCCGGGACAATTTCGGTCTCAACGCCTTTCTAGGCAACGGTCTTGGCCATTACAGCGCGCCGACCGGCACCACCCACAACACCTTCTACGGGATCGCGACCAATTACGGCGGGGCCTCGACCGGTTTTTACGGCGGCACCGGCTGCACCACCACGACGACAATCTGCGACAGCAAGGCCAATGCCGCCCATGTCCTCGCCACGACCTTCACAAGCTGGGGCGCGGAGGGCAACTATCAGCACTGGTGGAAGTTTGCGCCGGGCTGGCGTTCGACAATCTCGGCCGGCATCATTCACCAGGACGTGCCGACCACCCTGCTCGGCCCGGTGAACGGGGAAACGGTCAACTTCAACCGGCAGATCATCACCGGCCATCTCAACCTGATGTGGAGCCCGGTCGCCTTTGTCAACACCGGCATCGAATACTCCTACGGGCACCGCCTGACGATCTGGAAGGAGAGCGGCAGCGTGAACATCCTCGACTTTGCCTTCCGGGTGACATTCTGAGCGTGGCAGCCGTGCCGGCGAGTGTCATCAGCAACGCACATTACCATCGACCACTTGGCATCATGCCCGGACTTGTTCCGGGCATGACGAATACGAGAAAATTTGTGCAAGGGAAAAGTTCGGGAGGGGAGCATGATCGAGATTGTTGAGGGACTTCCCGACACTGTCGTCGGCCTTGTCGTCAAGGGGCGGCTGACCCGCAATGACTGCACCGAGATCCTGCTGCCGCGGCTGAAAAAGGCGCGCGAGTGGCACTACAAGCTGCGTCTCTACTATGAGATCCGCTCGCGCTTCCCGGGCGCGGCGTGGGACGAGATCGATCTCGGCTTTGAACATCTGCCGCAGTGGGAGCGCGTCGCCATCGTCACCGATCTCGCCTGCATCCGCCATGCGATCCAGGCCCTGCGTCTCTTGATCCCCGGCGAGATCCGGGCGTTCGCGACCAGCCAGACGCCGGAAGGACTGGCCTGGATCACCGACACTCCGATCAAAAAGCGGCCGCTTGCCGCCCTGCCGGCGATCCCGGCCCGCACCGGAAGCCGCTCGTTCCGCCCGCCGGGGCAATACCTCCACCACGCCTCCTGACGCGACTCCCTCTGGTTTCCTGCTGGGCAGACCCTCTCGCTCGGCCTCTATCAAGAGAACGGGGACGCGCGGTCAAACCCTCCCCCTTGATGGGGGAGGGTTTGGGTGGGGGTGATACCCGCGCAGATGCTCGGCGACAATCGTGTACACGCCATCCAGATTTTCCAGCACCTCATTGTTCCAGAATCGCAATACGCGATAACCCTCGCTTTCCAGGAAGCGGGTGCGACACGCCTCCATCTCCGACGCGGGATCGTGCTGGCCGCCATCGATTTCGACGATCACTCTCGCCTCGTGGCAGGCAAAGTCGGCAATGAAACGCCCGATCGGTACTTGGCGGCGAAATCGATACCCTTCAGTTTGACGTAATCGCAGCCTCTGCCAGAGCTTTTTCTCGGCTGCGGTCATTTCGCGCCGCAGTGCCCTGGCGCGCTCGTGGGCGCCTGCGCTGGGCTGCTTTTTCATTGCTGAGCTTGCCTTTGTGCGGTTTCACCCCCACCCCGGCCCTCCACCATCGAGGGGGAGGGTGGATTGCCGCTGCCCAACCGCAGCGGCAGCCAGCGGGCGGGATCGGCCATCGCCGCGGCCGGCGCCCGGCCGTCAAGCGACATCCAGCGCCCGCGATCCCACGAGGTGACCGCAACCTCGGCCTTGAGACGCACTCCCGGCGCCGGCGCCACCGCTCCGAGTGCGGCCCACGGGATCACCGCTTCGGCGGTGATGCGCGGCTGATCAGCGCCAAAATAGGCGGTCTCGGCGCCCGGGACCGCGGTGCAGCCCTGGCGCATCGTCCGCTCGGCCGGCCCGGCGCACAACAGCGCGGTCAGATGCGGATAGTCGCGCCTTTTCTTTTTGGGCGGGATAAAGAACAAGGTGAAGCGGTGCGGTTCCCCGGCGAGATCGACGCCAAGCTCGACCCGGTAGGCTTCGCCGAGCGGGAACGGACCCTGATAAGCCAAGAGGTCGAGATCGTAGTAATCCTGCCCGATCGTCGCCAGCGCGAGACCCTTCCGGCTCCATGACAGATAGGCTTCGCCAAAGGCGACGGCGCCCGGCGCCGCCTTGAGCGGCGGCAGAAGGCTCGCTGGCTTGGGCCAGTCGGCAAGACCGCGGCGCAGCGCAATCGCGGCATAGGGCACGACAAAGCCGCCGGCCTCCGCGGGTCGCGCCAGCGCGGTGCGGGCATGGATCGCCGCGGCC
>JBOHMF010000039.1:0-15673 GCA_050730055.1 Allostellaceae bacterium | reverse complement strand
AGCGCGCATAGGCGTCGAGGATGGCGCTGCCGGCGGAAACCAGCGCCGGCAGCGTGGATGGGCAACCCTCAAGCAGCCGGGCCATCGCCCGTGCATTGCCATGCGTGTGCCCGACATCCAGTGCCATGTGGGTGGTCACAAAGCTGAGGCACGACAGAATATCCGGCCCCAGCAGATCGGCGCAGCGACCGACAAGACGCCCGCCGTATGAGAGCGGCAACCTCTCGATCTCGTACTCGATCGCGATCTGGGCATAGGGGGCAATGCCGGCGATGGTGTCTTCATGGACCCGGCAATAATGCGACACGCCGGCGCTGGGCGCCGCGTTCAACAGGGGTTCGACGGCAATCGGCGGCTGATGACGCGCATTCCAGCGCGCCGCCAGGGCCCGCGCATCGGCGATCATCATCCGGTGATGACCGGCCTCGGCGCGGGCGTGTGCAAAGAAAGCGTGCGCCAGTTCGCCGAGTCCCAATGCGGCGCAGCCCGCCGCGGCGGCAGCGATCCAGCGCTCTACCGGCTCGGTCATGCGCCAGCCCAGGGCGCAGAAATGCAACAAAAAGACTTCGAGAAAGATCCCGTCCCGGCTCGCCTCGACGGCGCACACCCCGGGGCTGGCGGCAAAGCGCGCGCGGGCCGGCGCCATCAGCCGCTCATATTCGGCCAACCCGTCATCGGGCGCCGCCGCGCCGCGTCCGCAGAGCGCCGTCGGGCCAATGCGATCCCCAAGACCATCCATGATGTTTCCCGCTGTCTGAGGTGCGGCGTCGGTCTCCGGCGCCGCCCTTTTACGACGGCAAATCCGGCGGCTTTTTCCGGGCGGAAAAGGCGGTCGCCGCAGCGTGGCCCTCTCACCACGCGGTCCAACCGCCATCGAGGAGGAGGCTCGACCCGGTGACGAGCGCGGCGGCGGGCGAGGCGAGAAAGACCGCGGCCCGCGCCACCTCCTCCGCCGTGCCGGGCCGGCCCAAGGGGATGCGATCGATGATCCACTTGCGGGTTGCCGGGTCGTCAAAGAACGGCTTGGTCAGCGGCGTCTGCACAAAGGTCGGGGCGAGCGAGACGACGCGGATTCCCTGTGGCGCCAGCTCCACCGCCATCGCCTTGGTCAATCCTTCGAGCGCGTGCTTTGTCATCACATAGACGGTGCGCTCGCGCTCGGTGCCGACATGGCCCATCTGCGAGGACATGTTGATGATGACGCCGCCCGCGCCGCTATCGGCCATCAACCGCGCCGCCCCTTGCGCGACCCGGAAGGCGGCCTTGACGTTGAGCGCCAGCACCTGGTCGAGCGTTTCCTCATCGACTCCGAGAAACGGCTGCGGCCGGTTGACCCCGGCATTGTTGACAAGGATGTCGAGGCGGGCGATCCCGGCAAAGGCGGCCTGCACGGCGCTCGCGTCGGTCACGTCAAGGGCCAGGACCTGCGCCGCCCCGCCGTCCTTCCTGATCTCCCCGGCCACGGCTTCGAGCTGCTCGACAGTGCGGCTGACAAGCAGAACTTCGGCCCCGGCGGCGGCGAGCGCCAGCGCCACGGCGCGACCGATGCCGCGTCCGGCACCGGTGACCAGCGCGCGTTTGCCGTCGAGGCGAAAGGCCAGATCGGCGGCTGCCACCGTTCAGCCCCCGAGCCCATCGGCATAGCGTTCGATGAGGCGCCACGCCTCCGGCCCGGCCTTGGCCCGCCAGCGCCCGTAGAAATCGCCGAGCCCCTTGCGAAAGCTCGCGGCATCGGCCTTCTCGATGCGCATCCCGCGGCCCGCCAACTCCTCGGCCGCGGCAGCGTTGATCTGCTCGGTGTCGGCGCGCTGCAACAGCGCAAATGTTTCCGCGTTGCGCGCCGCGATGTCCTGGAGATCGCGCGGCAAGGCATCCCAGGCGCCGTCGTTGGCCATCAGCGTGAACCCCGACCACCAATGGCCGGTCAGGTTCAGGCAGGTCTGGACCTCGTACAGTTTCAGCGACAGGACGACGCCCAGGGGATCGCTCTGGCCGTCAAAGGTGCGGTCCCGCAGCGCAGCATACATCTGATTGAACGGGACATAGCCGGCCTCGGCCCCGAATGTCTCAAAGAAATCGCGGGCGATCGCGCCGCCGGGGCTGCGGATCTTGAGGCCCTTGAGATCGGCTGCGGCATGGATCGGCCGGGTGCCGGTGGTCAGGTGGTGAAACCCGTTCTGCCAGGAGCGGTGAAGGGCATGGAGGCCGTTCCGCGCGAGTTCGCCACGGATCTGATCGCCGAGCGCGTCATCGAGAGCGGCGAACACCGCCTTCGAGTCCTTGAACGCGAAAGGCAGCAACGGCAGGGCGCTGGTCGGGGCCAGATCGCCCAAGGTGGCACCGGCGACAAAAAATTCGAGCGCACCGGCGCGCAGATCGGCGAGCATCTGCGGGTCGGGGCCAAGCCGGCTTTCCGGGAACACGTCGATTCTCAACCGGCTCTCGCTCTCCGTTCCGATGGCTTCGGCCATCTCGGCGATGCGGCGGGCGGTCGGGCTTGCGATCGGCTGGTTCAGACCCAGGCGATAGTGGAAATGGGCGGTCTCGGTCATCATCGGCGCCGCGGCAGGGGTCGGGGCGGCGATGCTAGCAGAAAACGCCGCGCCGGCGCATGGACTCGGGGGACGATCTCGCCTAGCATTCTGGGTACGAACTCTCGCCCCGCACGCGGGGGGCGAAAGATGGGAACAGGCGAGCCGATGGACGAGCCGATCAAGGTGTTCTGGCAGCCGCATTGAACGAGCTGTCTGCGGGTCAAGGAGTACCTCGCGGTCCGTGGGATCGCATTTGAATCAATCAACGTCCTCTCCGACGAGCGCGGCCTCGCCGAACTGCGTCGTCTGGGCGCAAGCTCTGTGCCGGTCGTCGCGCGCGGCGGGCGCTTTGTCTTTGCCCAGGTGATCGGCGATGTCGCCGGGTTTCTCGGCCTGGACGAGAAGACCGGCCCGGCCCTGTCGCCCGCCGAACTTTACGCCCGCTGCGATCGTGGGCTCGACGCGGCGATCCGGCTCGTCCGCCAGATGCCCGACGAGCGGCTCGAAAACATCCTGCCAAACCGGCCGCGTTCGTGGCGCGTGCTGATGCACCACATCTTTCAGATTCCGACCGCCTTTCTCGACAGCGAGGACACTGGCGCCGCGCTGACCTATGAGAATCTCACCGCGCCGCCGCCCTCCGGGATGCGCACCGGCGCCGCGATCGCCGCCTTTGGCGAGGGGGTGCGAGCGCGCCTCGGGCTGTGGTGGCGGCGCGCCGCGGGCGGGGATTTCGCCCGTCCGGTGCCGGCCTATTTTGGCGAGACCTCACGGCACGAGATGTTCGAGCGCACGGTGTGGCATTCGGCCCAGCACACCCGCCAACTCGCCGCCCTGTTGGAAGAGGCCGGGATCATTCCCGACCGCCCGCTCGGGCGCGCCGACATTGCCGGGCTGCCGCTGACCGACCGGATCTGGGACGAGGGCTGATCCGCACCATCCGCTTATGCGCCCATCAGCCGCGCGACGCGCTCGCGCTGCCAGGCGGCGTCGCCAAAGGCGACCTCGGCGGCCTTGGCGCGCTTCAGATAGAGATGCAGGTCGTGCTCCCAGGTCATGCCGATGCCGCCGTGCAACTGGATACCGGCGCTCGTGACCTTGCGCGCCATGTCGGAAGCGGCGGCCTTGGCCATCGCGGCGGCGAGCGGCGCCTCCGCCAGGCCTTCCTCGCACGCCCAGGCGGCGTAATAGGTCAGCGATCTGGCGTTCTCGAGCTCGACCAGCATGTCGGCGGCCTTGTGCTTGACCCCTTGATAGCTGCCGATCGGCTTGCCAAAGGCGATGCGGATCTTGGCGTATTCGACGGTCATGTCGAGAACGCGCTGGGCGCCGCCGCACATCTCGGCCGACAGGGCAACCAGGGCGCGGTCGCGCACCCGTTCGAGCGGCGCCCAGCCGGCGTGGAGTTCGCCTAAGAGGGCGTCGCCGCCGACCCTGACACGATCAAGCCGCACTTCGCACAGCTTGCGGGTCTCATCGATCGTCGGCAGCAGCGTAACCGTGAGCCCGTCCGCGTCTTTTGGGACAAGGAACAGGCTGACACCGTCCTCCATCGTGCTGCCGTCGCGGCTGCGCGCGGCGACCACCAGAACGTCGGCAAGATGCGCATCGGGGACAAACAGCTTGGTCCCGGACAACACAAAACCCGATCCGTCCGGGTGCGCCGTCGCGGTGATCCCGGCGGCATCCCAGCGCAGAACCGGCTCGCTCCAGGCGAGCGTCGCCTTTGCCTCGCCGGCGGCAATCCTCGGCAGCCAGGCTTTGCGCTGCACCGGGCCGCCGGCTTCGAGGATCGCCGCGCCGCCGAGGAGGACGGTGGCAAGAAACGGCCCCGGCATCACCGCGCGGCCCATCTCCTCCATCAGCACGACGAGATCGACAGGGCCGAGACCGCTGCCGCCCATTTCCTCGGGGTACAGGATGCCGAGCCAGCCTTGTTCCGCGAGCATCCGCCAGAAGGCATCGGTCACGGCCTCGTCTGTCGCCATGCGCGCGCGCACAAAACGCGTCGGGCATTCGCTGTCGAGAACTCTGCGCGCCGTCTCGCGCAGCAATTCCTGCTCTTCGCTGAAGCCGATGTCCATCGCTCATCCCTTCGGCAATCCGAGCACGCGCTCGCCGATAATGTTGCGCTGGATTTCGCTGGTGCCGCCGGCGATCGTGTATTGCCGGGCGCCGAGCACGCGATGATACCAGCGCGCGGCGTCGGCGAGCGCCTCGGTCGGGGCCTCGACGGTGGCGTAGGGTCCGAGCAAGGTGCTGGCAAAATCGGCGATGCGCACGCCCAGTTCCGAGCCGAACAGTTTGAGGACCGACCCCTCCGGTCCCGGCGGCTCGCCGCGCAGCCGGCGCGTCAGACTTCTGAGGCGCGTCACCTGCAAGGCTTTCGCCTCGATCGCCAGTTGCGCCAATTGCTGGCGCACATGGCTGTCATTCCAGGCCGGTTCCTGCCGGGTCGGAAACGATTTGGCGATCTCGACAAGGCGGGCGATCTGCGCCCGGTGATCGCGCCCGCCGGCGCTGCTGCGCTCAAACATCAGAGTGGTGATCGCGACTTTCCAACCCTCGTTCAGCGGGCCGACCAGGTTCTCCTTTGGCACCGTCACGTCCTCGAAAAACACCTCGTTGAAATGGCGGTGGCCGTTGAGGAGCACGAGCGGGCGCACGGTGATCCCTTGCGTCCTCATATCGACGAGCAGATAGCTGATGCCGTGGTGTTTGGGCGCCTCGGGATCGGTGCGCACCAACAGGAAACACCAGTCGGCAAAATGGGCGCCCGAGGTCCATACCTTCTGCCCGTTGACGAGAAAATGGTCGCCCCGATCGACGGCGCGGGTTCTCAGGCTCGCCAGATCGCCGCCGGCGCCGGGTTCGGAATAGCCCTGGCACCACAATTCGTCGGCATTGAGGATGCGCGGCAGATGGCGCCCTTTCTGCGCCTCGCTGCCCCAGTGGATGAGGGTCGGCCCCAACAGGTTGAGACCGCTCGCGCCCGGCAGGATTGGCGCGCGGGCGCGGGCATATTCCTCGTCAAAGACGACCTGCTGCATGAAATTGGCGCCGCGGCCGCCATATTCCTTTGGCCAGGAGAGGCCGACCCAGCCGGCGGCGTTCATCGTTTTCTGCCAGCGGATGCGTTTTTCGAGCGTCTCCCGATCGGGAGCGATGCGCTGGTCGGCAGCGTCATCAACGCACAATTCCGGCGGCAGATTGGCAGCGAGCCAATGGCGGATCTCGGCGCGAAAGGCCGCGTGCTCCGGGTTGTCGGCAAAATCCATTTCTCTACTCCTCGCGCAGCAGGACCCGGCGAAGGTTTGTCGGGAGCGAGGCTAGGCGGAACCGCGGCCGGCGGCAACCCTCGCTCGGGCGGCGCGGCAAAGTCCTTCAGCGCTCTCCGGCAAGCGCCTTCTTCTTCCACAACTCCCACGGCCGGCCGATCACACCGCTGTTGGTCTCGGCCGCCGCTCGGGCTTCCTCGGCGGTGAGAAAGACCGCCTGCCCTTGCCCGAGCCGCAGCGCCTCGCTGGCGAGCCGGGCGTTGACCTCGGTATAGATGGCGCGAAATACGGCTTCCCTGACCGAGCGGCCGACCACCACATCGCCATGGCCGCGCATCAGCGCCACCGGCGCCTCCCCAAGCGTCCGGGACAGGGCAGCGCCAAGCGCGGGGCTGCGCACCAGCATGTCGGTCGCGGACCCGCCGGTGTCGCGGATCTCGAACACCGGCGCGCCGGTTCCGAGAAACCCGCCGAGATGAAAGATCGGGCGCAGCGCGACGCCGACAACACCAAACGGGATCACCGCCGGCGAATGGCTGTGCACAACCGCCTGCACCGCGGGATGGGCGCGGTAGATTTCGCTGTGAATAAAGCGTTCGAGATAGGGCGTGCGGCCCTGCGCATCGATCGCATTGCCGTCGAGATCGAACTCCATGAGATCGGATGCGGTGACCAGCGCCGGCGCCATGCTGCGCGCCAAGAGAAAGCGGCTCGGGTTCCTGTCATGGCGGGCGCTGACATGGCCAAAGCCGTCAAGCACGCCTTCCGCGGCAAGGATGCGGTTGGCGGCGACGAGATCGTCAAGCAGATCCGCATCCGCCAGACCCGCCGCGGGCGCTGCGGCAGACCGTGCCGCCAGCACGACGCCGATCAGTTCGGTGACGAGATGTCCCAGCATGCGCTCCCTCCCGGCACAGGTTCGAGGCGGCATGATCCCGCGATTGCACGCCCGCGCCTAGGGGCTATGCGCGCAATCTCCCGATGATCGGGCCGACAGAAACAGGGGCGAGGGAAGTACAGGCCGCTTTGCGGCGCCGCCGGCCGGGCCGAAAACCCGTCAGGCAGGACAAGGCGAAACGACGCGGGGACGCGCCGCGCAGCGGCCTTTGCATCGTTTCGCCGGCGCTGCGGCTATCGCATCAGTACGGATAGCCCCACTGATACCCGTAGGGATAATTGTAGTGATAATACTGCGAATAATAGGGGGTGTAGTAGTAAGGGCTGTAATAAGGGCTGTAGTAGGGTTCGCCAAACCCGAAGCCGAACGGGCCGATATGCACCCCGAACCACTCCTGCGCGTGGGCCGGGGCCGTCGGGATCGCAAGGGCGCCAAAGGCGGCTCCGGCAACGGCGAGAGCGGTCACGCCACCAAACATCAGCGTTCTGATCCTGGACAATGTCTTGTCCTCCTCTGCCAAGCGGACAATCAAGGCTCAGAAAGGCAACACCGCCGTCAATTGCGCGGTTCCGAGCCGGTCCGGCGCAGAAAATCGATAAATGCCGTCAGCGACGCCGGCATCTGCCGGCGGCTCGGATAAAAGATGTGGTATCCGGCGTGGCGCGGGGCCCAGTCTTCGAGCAGCGGCACCAGCCGCCCCGCCGCCAGATCGGGCGCCACATAGCTTTCCACCATATAGCAGATGCCGAGACCGTCGCGGGCGGCACGAACCGTCAAGTCGATGTCGGTGGTGATCAGCGGGCCTTCGACCGCGACCTCGATCTTTTCGCCCGCTTTCTCAAACTGCCAGCGCGGCACGGCATCGCCCCAGCGGAAACGGATGCAGTCGTGTCCGGCCAGATCGTGCGGCGCGCGTGGCGGCGGACGGCGCGCCAGGTAGGCCGGGGACGCCACGGCGAGAAGCCGCGTCTCGGGACCGATGCGCAAGGCGATCATATCCCGCTCGATCCACTGGCCGGCGCGGATGCCGGCGTCAAAACGGCCGCGCACGATGTCGATGACGCCGATGCCGTCATCGGCTGTCAGATCGACGGTAATCTCCGGAAATTCGGCGAGAAAGCGGACGATGACCGGGGCGATCAGCATGCGCACCGCCAGGCTCGCCACGCTGAGGCGCAGGGTTCCCCCCGGCCGGTCGCGATAGGCGTTGGCCTCCTCGACGGCGCTGCCGAGTTCGGCCAGGGCGGGGCCGATGCGCGCCAGCATGCGCGCGCCGGCCTCGGTCGGAGCGACGCTGCGCGTCGTCCGGTTCAACAGCCTGACGCCGAGCCGCTCCTCAAGCGCGCGCAGGCTCTGGCTCAGGGTCGAGGTCGAAATCCCGAGCGCGGCTGCGGCCTTGACAAAGCTGCCATGCTCGGCGATCGCGACAAAGCCGGCAAGCTCGGCGAATTCGCTGCCCCGCATCCACGCCTCCCTCCCGCTACGGCCCTGTCACCGGGCCAATAAACGATCGGATCACCCGCGCCGCGCGTTTGGAACACCCCTGCCATGTCCGGCGAGCCGTGACAATTTGCCTGCGTTGCACAGGCGAAAACCGGCCAAAATCACAGGCTTACCGGCGGCTCGCTGCCGGATTATGCGGGTGGGCCGAACGGCTCGTCCGCATCATGCCCGGTTATCGGCGCAATGGGCGGGCGCCATCTGTCCCTCTGTCGAGGCTCGTGCCGATCCTGCCGTTCCTCGCAATCGATCCGGTCCTCGTCAATGCCTGCTGATGGTGGAGATATCAACCTCGAACCTCGCTCGCGCGCCGACGCCAGCGAGGTCGAGGACCGTGTGGCGCAGCACGCCGAGGATTTGCGGCGTGAGCGTGAAGAACGCCGGCGCGCGCGCCGGCGGCGGCGCCTCCGCTGGGCGCTCTATCTGCTGCTGCCGCTGCTGCTGATTGCCATCGGCTATTATTACGTGACCGGCGGCGCCACCGTGACCAGCGATGACGCCTATATCAAGGCCAACACGGTGACGGTCTCGACCAATGTCGCCGGTCTCGTGCAGAAGGTCGATGTGCGCGACAATCAGCATGTCGCCGCCGGTCAGCCGTTGTTCAGCCTCGATCCCGCGCCGTTCCGCTACGCTCTCGCCCAAGCCCAGGCCAATCTCGCCAACGTCCGCGATCAGATCACTGCATTAAAGGCAAACTATCGCAATCTCGCCGCCGAGATCGTGCAGGCGCAGGATCAGCTCGCCTATGCGCAGCGCAATTTTGCGCGCGCAGAGACCCTGGCGCAGCAGCACTACGCCCCGCAGACGACGCTGGATCAGACACGGCTTCAGGTGCAGACGGCCGAGCAGACGCTCTCCGGGCTGAAGGCGCAGCAGGCGGCGGTGGTCGCCAAACTCGACGGCAAGCCGGCCATCCCGGTAACGGAGCACCCGCTCTACCGCCAGGCTCTCGCGCAACTCCACCAGGCGCAGTGGAACCTCGATCATACCGTGGTGCGCGCCCCCTATGCCGGGATCGTCACCAATGTGCCGTCCCTGCAACCGGGGATGTATCTGACGGTTTCGACACCCGGGGTCAGCATCGTCGCCGATCATGCTCCCTGGATCGAGGCGCAGGCCAAGGAAACCTCTCTCACCTATGTCCGGCCGGGGCAGCCGGTCACGATCACCGTCGACACCTATCCGGGCCTCACCTGGCACGGCACCGTGGCCAGCATCGGTCCGGCCGCCGCCTCGCAATTCTCGCTGCTGCCGGCGGAGAACACGAGCGGCAACTGGGTCAAGGTGGTGCAGCGCATCCCCGTGATCGTGCACATTGATCCGCGCGCCAACCCCGGCGAGCCGCCGTTGCGCGCCGGGATGAGCGCCGTGGTCTCGATCCATACCGGCCATGAGCGCGGCCTTCCGCGCTTTCTGACGGCGCTGTTTGGCGGCGGACAGCACAGCGATACCGGCTGATGGCGGCCTCCCATCAGATAGGGACGCCCAACCGGTTGGCGATCACGCTCTGCGTCGGCCTCGCCACGATCATGCAGGCGCTCGACACGACGATCGCCAACATCTCGATCCCCTACATCCAGGGCAGCATGGCGGCCAACCTGGACGAGGCCAACTGGGTATTGACCTCGTACATCGTCGCCGCCGCGATCATGACACCGCCGACCGGCTATCTGGCCGGCCGGTTCGGGCGCAAGCGGCTGTTTCTGATCACGATCGTCGGTTTTACGATCGCTTCGATGCTGACCGGCCGGGCGGAATCGATCGGCGAGATCGTGGTGTTCCGGTTTGTGCAAGGCGCCTTTGGCGCCGCGCTGGTGCCGCTGTCGCAAGCGGTGCTGCTCGACACCTACCCGACCGAGCAGCACGGCCGCGCCATGTCCTATTGGGGCATGGCGGTCATGCTCGGACCGATCCTGGGGCCGGTCATTGGCGGCTGGCTGACCGAGAATGTCAGCTGGCGCTGGGATTTCTACATCAATGTACCGATCGGCGCGTTGGCTTTTGCCGGCATCATGATCTTTCTGCCCGAGACGCCGCGGGTCAAAGCCAAACTCGATTGGTTTGGCTTTATCACCTTGAGCATCGCGACCGCGGGGCTGCAACTCGTGCTCGATCGCGGCGAGGAACTCGACTGGTTCGCCTCGACCGAGATCATCCTCGAAGCGATCGCCGCCGCCGGCGCCTTCTGGCTGTTCCTTGTGCACACCTTTACGGTCAAGGACCCGTTTATCAAGCCGGCGCTGTTTCGCGATCGCAATTTCACCGCCGGCATCATCTTTGTCGCCATCGTTGGTCTCATCCTCTACGCCCCGCTGTCGCTGCTGCCGCCCTACATGCAGGACATGATGAACTATCCGGTGTTCACCGCGGGGATCGCGCTGGCGCCGCGCGGGATCGGCACGATGTTCTCGATGATGATCGCGGGGCGCCTGATCGGCAAGGTTGACACCCGCATCCTGCTCGCGGCCGGGCTGGTGATGATGGCCTGGGCTCTCTACGCCATGACCGGCTGGACACCCGCCGTCAGCATGACGACTCTCGTCATCAACGGCATCGTCCAGGGCGCCGGTCTCGGCCTCCTGTTTGTGCCGCTCTCGACGGTGATCTTTGCGACGCTGTCGGTCCAGTACCGGACCGAGGGCACCGGCATCTACACCTATGTCCGCAACATCGGGTCGAGCATCGGGATCTCGATCGTCCAGGCCATGCTGGTCAGCGAGACCCAGATCAACCATGCGACGATCGGACAGTACGTGACGCCGTTCAACCGGCTTTTCGCGCACGGCGCGATCGCTCATTTTCTGAGCCCCTATACCGCGGCCGGGCGCGCCCTGCTCGATTCGGTGGTCTCGCAACAGGCTCTGATCATCGCCTATATCGACGATTTCAAGCTGGTCATGATCGTCTCGCTGCTGGCGCTGCCCCTGTTGCTGCTGTTCCGCCGCCCGCCCAAGGGCGGCACCAAACCGGGGGCACCGGGCATCGAGTAAAGATTGAAAGCCGGTGGATCGTTGTCGGCGAGCGGTGGTTATCCAAGGGATATGAGCACCTCGCAGCGGATCGAAGATTATGCGTTGATCGGCGATTGCGCCGCGGCGGCGCTCATTGGCCGCAACGGCTCGATCGATTGGCTGTGCCTGCCGCGGTTTGATTCGGGCGCCTGCTTTGCCGCGCTCCTCGGCGGACCCGAGCACGGCCGCTGGCAGATCGCGCCGACCGACCCGGAGCCGCAGGTGCGGCGCCATTATCGCGACGGCTCTCTGGTGCTGGTGACGCGCTTTGAGACCGCCGAGGGGACGGTCGAACTGATCGATTTCATGAGGCCGCGGCGCGAATTGTCGGATCTCGTGCGCCTCGTGCGCGGGGTTTCCGGACGGGTCGCGATGCGCAGCGAGCTGATCCTGCGCTTTGAGTACGGCTCGATCGTACCCTGGGTCGAGCGCCTGCCGCAGGGCGGCGGCATGAACGCGATCGCGGGACCCGAGCGGGTGGTTCTGCGCACGCCGGTGCCGCTCCGGGGCGAGCACTTCAAGACGCTGGCGGACTTCACCGTTGCGGCGGGCGAGACGGTCCCGTTCGTATTAAGTTACGGTCCCTCAAACCATACGCTGATGCGGGGGATCGATCCCGAGCGCGCCCTCGCCGAGACCGAGGCGTTCTGGCGCCGCTGGTCAAACCGCTGCGAGACCGCCGGGCAATGGACGGACGCGGTCAAGCGCTCGCTCGTCGTGCTGAAGGCGCTGACCTACTCCCCGACCGGTGGCATCGTCGCGGCGCCGACCACATCGCTGCCCGAGCGGATCGGCGGCAAGCGCAACTGGGACTACCGCTTCTGCTGGCTGCGCGACGCCACCTTCACCCTCTTGGCATTGATGAATGCCGGCTATTACGGCGAGGCGCGGGCGTGGCGCGACTGGCTGTTCCGCGCGGTGGCCGGCAGCCCCGAGCAGATCCAGATCATGTACGGGGTCGGCGGCGAGCGGCGGCTGACCGAATGGGAGGTGCCGTGGCTGCCCGGCTACGAAGGGTCGCGGCCGGTGCGCATCGGCAACCAGGCCGCCGCCCAGACCCAGCTCGACATCTACGGCGAATTGCTCGACGCGCTGCACCATGCCGACACCCACGGGCTGCCGCCGGCCGAGCGCGGCCTCCAATTGACCCAGGCGCTCCTGGGTTATCTCGCCCGGGTGTGGCGGCAGCCCGATGAGGGCATCTGGGAGATCCGCGGCCCGCCGCAGCACTTCACCCATTCCAAGGTCATGGTCTGGGTGGCCTTTGATCGGGCGATCAAGAATTTTGAGCGGCACGGGATCGACGGCGAACTGGCCGAATGGCGGCGGCTGCGCGAGGAAATCCACGCCGATATCTGCCGCAACGGCTACGATCCCGAACTTGGCTGCTTTGTCCAGGCCTACGGGTCAAAGACCCACGACGCCGCTCTCCTGCTCCTGCCGCTGGTCGGGTTTCTGCCGCCGAGCGACCCGCGCATCATCGGCACCGTCGCGGCGATCGAGCGCAATCTCGTCAAGGACGGGTTTGTCATCCGCTACGACACCGGCAGCAAGATCGATGGTCTGCCACCGGGCGAGGGAGCGTTTCTCGCGTGCAGCTTCTGGCTCGCCGACAACTGGATCCTGCAGGGCCGCACGGCCGAGGCGCGCGCGCTCTTTGAGCGTCTCCTGGCGCTGTCAAACGATGTCGGCCTTCTGGCCGAGGAGTACGACCCGCACGAGCGGCGCCAGCTCGGCAATTTCCCGCAGGCTTTCTCGCACGTCGCGCTGATCAACACCGCCTTCAACCTGACGCGCGCCGAGGGGCCGGCCGAAGAGCGCGCCCAGCACCCGACCCGCCAGCGCAAGGTCAGGACTGCGGCGTAGCAGGCGCTCGACCGAGGCCGGCCCGAGGGCGGCTAGTGTGCCGCCGCGCGCTTCGCGAGGCCCTAAACCACCTCCAGCGGCCGATGCGGGGCGGCAGGCAGTTCGACGCGGATCGGGTCGCCGGGCTTGACCGCGCCGCCTTCCAGCACGATCACCATGATGCCGGCCTTGCGCACGAGTTTTCCCTCGGCATCGCGGTCGAGCGTCGCCGCCATCAGGCCGGGCCGGATGCGGTCCAATTGGGCGCAGGGATTGCGCAGCCCGGTCACCTCGGCAACCGCATCCGCGCCAAAATGCAACCGTGTGCCGATGGGCAGCGCCAAGAGGGGAATGCCGCGCGTCGTGACGTTCTCGCCCATCTGCCCCGGGGCCATGTCAAAACCGGCGGCGCGCAACTCGTCAAAGAGCTCGGCATGGATCAGGTGCACCTGGCGCAGGTTGGGCTGGGTCGGATCGCGGGCAACGCGCGAGCGGTGCTTGACGGTGACGCCCTGATGCGCGTCCCCTTCGACACCGAGACCGGCGAGAAGCCGGATGCTGTCCGCGGTCGGTTTTGTCATGGTGTGCGTCGGGCTGCGGCTGACTGCGGCGACGATCCCGTCCATCTTCTCTTTCTCCTTGTGTTGCCGGGCCGCCGTCACGGCCGGGGAAGAACGCCAAGAAGCTCCATGATCAGCAGCAGCCACGCCAGAGCCAGCAAAGCCCAGAGAAGGTTGCGGCCCCACTGGCTGCCGCCCTTGGCGGCGCGGCGGCGGAGCTCCGCCTCGATTTCGCGGTTCCACTCGCGCACGATGCGCTTGGGATCACGATCCATGACCGCCTTGCGCCGGAAGCCGCTCAGCCCGATCCGAAGCGGCGGGACAGAAAATCGAGCACATCAGCGACGCAGCGCTCGGGGAAGGCGTCGCAGATATTGTGCGGCGCCCCCTCATAGACGCGCACCTCGACATCCGGGACGAGGCTGCGGAACGGCTCGTAATTGGCGGTCGAGCCGATCGGCTCGGCGCCGGGCACGACCACCAGGGTCGGAACGCGGATGCGGCCGAGCTCCGCGCTCCAGTCATAACTCGCCATCAGCAGGACAAACCGGCCGATATAGGCCGGATCGTTCTTTGCGGCCTCGTCGAGAAACCATGTGACGAGACCGGGATCGACCTTGTCCAGCGGCAGCCGCTCGGCGATCGTCTCGGCCAGAAAACCGCGCAGCCCTTTCGCCGCGATCTGCGGGATCCAGCTTGGCGCCTGACTCTTTTTCAGACCCGGGGTCGAGCCGAACAGCATCAGGCTTCTGACCTGCTCGCCCTGTGTCATCGCCAACTGCTGGCCGAGATAGCCACCGGCCGAATTGCCGACAATGTGGGCGCTGGCGACACCGAGATGGTCGAGGAGTTCGGCGACATCCGCGACCAGCCGCGCCAGGGTCAGCGTCGGCTCGGGCGGCGGGATCTGCGAGGCACCGTGCCCGCGCAGATCGGGGCGCACGACCCGGTAATGGCGGGCGAGAGACGGGACCCAGGCGTAATAGCGTCGCATGCTGCCCATCGCCGCGTGCAGCAGCAAGAGGACCGGCGCCTTTTTCCAGGGATCGGTGAAATCGTCGATGGCATAGGCGAGCCGCACCCCGTCGCTCGCGATAAAACTGTCCATGCGCCGGCTTTCCCTGACTTTTCAGCCGATCATAGCGGACGGCCGGCGGCGGCGGAATGGCGATCGGCACCACGCAAGGCCGCTTTCGGTTTCGGCATTCGACAGACGGGCCGCCGCGGCGGTAGGCTCGCCCCAGACACAGGAGGGGTGAAATGGCTGACGGAACCGATGTTTTTGACATCCTGCACACGACACGGGCGATGCGGCGCCTGAAACCCGACCCCGTCCCCGATGAACTGATCCGCAAGATCCTCCTCGCCGGGCAGGCTGCGGCGAGTGGCGGCAACAATCAGCGCTGGCGTTTTCTCGTCATCAAGGACTCGGAGATCAAGAAAAAGGTCCAGACCTGTTACAAGCGCGCCTTTGACGAGGTCGTGGGACCGCGCTATCGCACCAGTGAGCCGCCGCCGGGGGTGACGCGCGAGCGCTATCTGCGCCAGCACGCGGCGGTCGAGTATCTGACCGACCATTTCCACGAGGCGCCGGTGTGGATCGTCGCCTGCTTTGAGGGGACGGGCGAGAACCGCTCCGCCGGCTCGTCGATTTATCCGGCGGTGCAGAACATGCTCTTGGCGGCACGCGCGCTCGGTCTCGGCTCGACCTTGACGACGCGACACCTCTTGCACGCGAAGGAGGCCGAGGCCGCGATGGGTATTCCCGCCGGCTTTCACTCCTATGCGATCCTGCCGATCGGCTATCCAATGGGCCGGTTTGGTCCGGTCGGCCGCGGGCCGCTCTCCGATATCGTCTATCTCGACCGCTGGGGTCAGCGCTATCCGGGGATTTGAGGCATCGCTCTGCGCCCCTCACCGTCCCCTGCGGCGCGTGGGATGCTCGCTCCGCCATCGGATGGTCCCCTAATCACGGTTCCGTTTGATGACCCACACATCGTCATGCGTCATCTGCATCTCCCTCTCCGCCCCTGGGGGCGGAGAG
>JBOHMF010000038.1:0-15998 GCA_050730055.1 Allostellaceae bacterium | reverse complement strand
TCCAAGAGCAGAAGAGAGGAGAACCCGGCGGGCGCTCTCCTTGCCCTCCGGGTTCACCCCTTCTCGACCGAACTCTCGCTTTTGGCGGGTGCCGCCGTGACAGACGACAGCCGCATCGGAAAATGCGCGTCAGCGCCTCGACGCCTCGTTGAGCACCAGATTCTCCGGCTCGTCCCCGATCAGGAAGGCCGGCAATTCATCGCCCATGCCGGCGATCTCGCCGGCGTCATCCTCTTCCGTAGCGGCACCGATGGGAGCGGCCGCATCCGCCGCGGAGTCTGCCCGGTCCTCGCCGGGGGTCCGCTGCGATGAAACAGCGGCCTCCCCGTTCCCGCCGCTCTCGCAGGCCATGCCGGGCGGCAGCCAGCCAGCAGCACGCTCGCGTTCCGCCTGACCGACGCCGATGCAGGCGACGCCCGAGGCGGGATCGAACGCTGCTTCGAGCGCGGCGGCAAGCGCCGGCTTTTTGTCCTCGGCATGGTCCCGTGCCCAGCGCTCGCCGAGGATCTCTCCGCCGATCGCGAGGCCGTGCGCCTTTTTCGCGCGGCCCCAGTAATTGGCCGCGGTTGGCCGCCAGCATTCGGCAAACGGGATCGCGAGCCTTCGGCCGGCGGCTTCGATGACCGGATCGGCGCGATCCTCGATCGCCAGCTGCGGCTTCAGGCAGAGCGCGATGCACCAGGCGAACAGGCGCTCTTTGGCCTCGGGCGGCAATGCCGCGAGCGCGGCGCAGCCCTCGGCCGGCGGCAGCTCCAACCAACCGAGATCGAGCGCCTTCCGCTGCGCCTCCAGCAGGCGGTCCGCCGGGGTGCCGGAAAGATCGTTCAGCGAACTGCGCAGCGGGCTCTCCGTTGCCCTGAGTTCAAGCGGCAGCGTGCGATAGCCGAGTGAGAACAGGTCGGCGCACAGCGCGTAGAGCGCCAGATCGAACGCTACCGCGAAATCCCCCGAGAGATACGCCCGGGTGATCTGCAGGCGGTGCGCCTTGAGATCCTCGACCAGCGTCTGGCCGAGGCCGCATTCCTTGCGCAGGGCCTGCTCGGCGCTGCGCGGCGCCAGGCCGCGGCGATCGACCATCGCGGTGGTCAGGGTGCGCGTCAGGTCGTCGAATCCGTCGGATTCCCGGTCTCGCCCTCGTCCCCGCTTTCCGCCGGATCGGCTGCATTTTTGTCGCGCCGTGCGCGGCGTTCGACGAGACCCTGGTGCAGGCAGAAGTCGCCGTCCTCGCCGACCGTGACGATGATGCCGGCGCCGGCGCGGTCCTCCTCGGTGAAGACCGCGAGGCCTTCGACGATCTCGGCCAGCTCGTCGCGGCGCTCCTCCAGCTCGGCCATCTCGGTCATCAGCCCCTCGCTCCAGGCGTCCTCGGGAAGTCCCTCCAATGCGGCGAGGCGCTCCTCGATGCGCGCGATCTCCTGTGCGATCTCGGGCGGCGGAGCGGCCGGACGCGGGCGGATACGCCCGTATTGCGCGAGGAAACCGTAATCGGGATCGAGCTGGGCCTTTGTCCAGGCCCAGTGCGGGCGCAATTCCTCGGCCTTGGCTTCGAGCTTCTCGATCGCGAGCCGGCGCACCAGCGCGGCATCGCCCAGAAAACCCTCCTCGTCGCCGCTGAACAGGTCGCGCGTGATCGGGCCGCCGGCGGCCTCGTAAGCCTCGATGCCGACAAACAGGCCGAGACGCGAACCGAGCGGGACGGCGCCCTCGGTCAACAGGCGCCGCACGGCATAGGGCGCGATGGTGGACTGACCCTTGAGCTGGCGCCACACCGCACGCTGGCTCTCGTGATCGGCGCCGAGGGTGAAGGCGGTCAGGACTTCGAGGCTGAGCGCGCCGGCGCGGAATTCGTCGAGCAGTTCGGGCGCGACCTTGCCGAGCCGCAGGCGCTGTCTGACGTGCCTTTCGGTGACGCCAAAGCGGGCGGCAACCGCCGCGACCGTCTCCCCCATCTCGATCAGCGCCGCTATGGCGAGAAACTCATCTACAGGTTGAAGACTGGCTCGTGCGGTGTTCTCCATCAGCGAGATTTCGAGCGCCGCCTCGCACTCTTCGACGAGGCACGGCACCGGGTAATCGGCGGCGATGACGCCTTCGGCAGCGAGCTCCTGCAAGGTCCTGAGCCGCCTTCCGCCAGCCGTAACGGCAAAGACGCCGCTCGCATCGGCTGCTGGAGAGACGACCAGGTTCTGCTTCAACCCGTGCGCCCGGAGGCTTGCTTTCAACTCGGCGTCTTCGGCCGCCGAGGGTGGCGTCTTGCGGACATTGGCAGGCGACAGGACGAGCCTGTCGAGGGGGATCGACCGAACTGCGGCGGCGGCTTTCATGCGCGGAGCTCCATGACAGGCGGACGGGGCCTTTCCTCTCGTCCTCCAAACCCGTCGCGAAATCTCGCTCTGCCCTCTTGCTCTTGCGGCACCGCGCATCCCGTCCGTGCAGCACCTGGCCCTGGGACCGCCCTCCAGCCGAAATTACGCCGCGATCCCGCGTTCGGCGGCCTCCGGGATGGGATTGCCGGAACGCAAGGAGATCGTCGGACACCGTGGAGGAAATGCGGCGGCGCGGACGGCGGCCCGATCGTCTTCGCGGAGGACCTTGATCCAGGAGCCCGAAGGCCGGCATGCCATGTGGCCGGCACGATTGGCCGCGCCGCGTACACAAGGAGACTGGCCTTTCCGGGTTCTTTCCCTCTGTGTGGCGCGGAGCCAAAGCTGCCGGACCGACCCCGGTTCAATCGGGACACTCGGACAGCTGATGCAGGCAACGCGGAAAGACGGCGGGTGGGGATGACCCCGGGACAGGGACGAAGGGTTCTCCCGTCCTCGCCATTACCATCCTGATGGCGGCGGCTCCGGCCGGCAGGCCGGTCCGGCTGAAGACGCTGCCGCCGGTCGCCCTCGTGATCGCCGCCTTTCCGCGCGTTGTCGCCACGCCGGGCGATGCCGCCGCGGCGCGCATCAACCGCGCTCTGGCCCTGGCCGACCGGCAGCCGGGCTGCGGCGATCATAAAGGCTCGTGGAACCGCCGGGTCACCGCGACGATGCGCGGCCCGCGCTATCTCAGCCTCTTCGCCTCCGACGACTGGTATTGCGGGGGTCCCTATCCCGGCACCAACCAAGTGGCGCTTGTCTTTGACCTTATGACCGGGACCCCGATCGACTGGAAAAGGATCCTGCCGCCGGCGCTTGTCGAACGGGCCGCCCCCGATCCCGGCGGCACGGAGGCCGACCCGGTGCTGATAACCTCCCGTGCGCTCTGGAAGATCTATGCGAAGGCAGCGACCCTTCCCACCGACAAGGAATGCGCCGCCGTGCTCGCGGATCCGGCGGGTTTCGGCACCCGCCTGATGCTGTGGCCGGATGCCGAGGCCGCGGGCCTCGTCGTGCAGCAGGCGGACTTCACGCACGTTGTCAAGGCCTGCGGACCGCCGATCACCCTCGCCGTGCCGGAATTGCGCAAGCTCGGCGTCGCGCCGGCTTTCATCGATGCGATCGAGGAGGCGCGTCGGCACGGCTGGTACGACAAGTCGGCCGGATAGCGATTGGCGGTCCCGGCGCGAGCACCGGCGCATCGGTTGAGCGGGGGGCTGCGACACGAGAGCCGACGGAGTGGCGATCTCGCCTCAAACTGTTTTCGTATCGTCGGGCGCCCTTGTCCGTCCCGTGCGTCAGTACGGCCCGCACCAGCAGACACCCGCGTCGTGGAAGGAGCCAATCATGCCGCCTTGTCTGTCAATTGGGGCTGCCGGTCATGCATCCAGTCGGCCGCCGCCTGAGCCTTGCTCGATGCCGCGAAGATCGCCGAGGTATCGTTCTTGAGCACCTTCAACCAGGAGGAGAGGTAGGCGGCGTGGTCGGGCCGTGGATGCATGGCGATGCCAAGATCGGCCAATATCAGGGCCGAACCTACGTCCGCGACGAGCTCCTCGACAGCCGCAGCCTCGTGCGAGAACCGGATGGTGAAATTCCGGTCGAGCCGATGCTTGGCGCCTGTGGCGTGACCGCCTTCGTGGTAGAGGGTGCTGTAATGGTCCGTTGCGGTGTCAAAAACTCCAAAGGACGGCATGAATACCGTATCTTTTGAGGGTACGTAGCAGGCCTCGGCGCCGCCGTAGACGGTCGGAATGCCGAGATTGGCATAGAAGGTCTCGGCATGAGCCAGGCGCTCAGTCTCGGGCAGGACCGCAGCTTCGGGGGCGGCATAGCCGTCCACCTGGGCCTCGTTGAAGACGCTGTAGCCGCGCGCGAAAAAGCGCGGGCGTTCGTCCGTCGTCTCATCCGGATCGCCCTCCTCATCCGGCTTGGCGCGGGTCGTCTTCCAGAACACGATCGCGGTGGCGCGCTCGCCTTTGCGGACCTGGGCACCGATGGCCTGCCACTGCGCGTAGGTGCCCCAGATGCCGGTCGGATAGCCCGCCGCCTGGGCGGCAGCCCAGAGCGCGAGAACATTGGCGCCCCGATAGCCCTTCCGGGAGACGACATTGATCGGGCGGGCGGTCGAGGCGCCGTCATGGTGCCAGGGCATCCGCCATTCGCCGGCACCGGCCTCGATCGCGGCGACGATTTCGGCGGTGATGCGGGTATAGATGTCGGCACGAGTCGATGGGGTCAGGCTCTTGGCCATGGCGAACCTCCGCGGCGGGGAGGCGAGAGCCTCTCTCTCACCCCCTTCTCCCGTCACGGAACTGCCACGGCCCTTTCCCTTTTCCGGCTGATGGCGGTCTGCCGAGCCGCACGTCCCCCAGGACTATGATCCGCATACGCGCCGGATCGTCACCGAATAGTCGAAACGGTTACGTCGGCGCTTCGCGAGCCGGCGTAACCGGCGCGCGTAGACGCCGGCCCCAACAGGGCGCGCCGCGCACTCTTCTCTTGACCCCAGGCAGGCGATTGTTCATATCATCTGCCCATATGCAATGATCGACCAGCCGACCGATCATGCGCTTGAATTCCTGTTTGCCTTCGATAGTCGCGTTCATCACCTCGAGGCGGGCTATTGGCTCAAGTTCGAGATCAAGCGCGTCGCCGCGGCCGAGGCGCGGCCGCACGGGCTCTCGTACTCGTTCACCCTCCACGCTCCGGACGGGACGCGCCTGGTCGGTTTCGACAACGCTCATGCGGTCCCGGCAAGAGGTTCCCGCTTCAGGCGACCGCCGGCCACGGACGATCACTGGCACCGCACGGAAAGCGACAGGGGCAGGCCCTATCGCTTTGTGGATGCCGATACCCTGCTTCAGGACTTCTTTCGGGAGGTCCGGCGGGTGCTGAGAGATCGCGGGATTCCCGAAACCGTTGTCGCGGTGGAGGAGGAGAGGAAGTGACGGAATGAAGCAGTACAAGATTCAGAGCCTGGCCTCCCTCGAGCGCGAAATGCGGGCTGTCGCGCGTGGCGAGCAGCCGGCGCCGGCCGATGCGGCAGAGCCGAGCTTCAATTCCGTAGAGGCCATCGTGCGGCTGTTGACGCCGGAAAACCGGGCCCTTCTCGCCACCATCCGCGACAGGAGACCCCAATCGGTTGCGGAATTGGTCCAGATGAGCGGGCGGTCGCAACCGAACCTCACCCGGACCCTGGCTAAGCTGGAAGCGGCGGGGTTCATCACGATGAAGGCATTTGGCCGTCGCAAGGCGCCGAGCCTCGCTGTCAAAAAGATCGTGGTCGAGATCGACCCCTGTTCGGATCGTGATCGGCTGCGCGTGGCATAGAGTGTCGAACCGATGATTGCGTCGGTGGCACAAGAGCGGGACGATGAGGCTCGCCGTGCGGGTCGCGGTCAGGTGCGGCGGCCGGTGAAGCAATCAACGGGAGGAGCGGATGGCGCTGTATGAGCTCAGGACTTATACGCTGCGGGTCGGCGCGATGGCGGAAGCGGTGAAGCTCTACCAGGAAATCGGCTTTCCCGCGCTCCAGAAGGGCGGACAGGACAGAAAGCTGGTCGGCTACTTCCAGAGCGATACGGGCACGATCAACCAGCTCCTCCACCTGTGGAAGTTCGATGACGATGCCGACCGCCGCGCGCACTGGGCGGCGGTCTATGCGAACCGGGACTTTGTCGAAGGTTTTGCCTCGAAATTCCGCCCGCTGCTGATGACACAGGAGGTGAAGCTGCTCCAGGCCGCGCCCTGGGGGCCGCATCCGTAACGGTCAAAATCTGTCTATTGTGCAGCGAAGGGAGCGGGATTTCCGCCTTCCAGCCGCTCTCCTCTTTTCTCCGAGTGCCGGCCAGCTGCCGCGGACGGGCAGGCGACTCCGGTACGAGCCGGGTGGGAAATCAGGACAACCCGCGCGCCGCAGCGGCGGCCGGCATCAGGAAAGCAGCCAGATCGGCAACGGCCGTTTGCAGCTCTCTCGGCACTCCCTCGAGGTCGGCGGCGAATGCCGCCCCCTGGCGCTGCTTTCCCGGATCGCCGCCGAATTCCGGCATCAGCGCGTCCGGCGCCACCATGGGGATCATGGTCCGCCGGCGCGCAAATGTTGCCGCGATGGCGCCCGCCGTGTCCACGGCGAAGCCGTGCTTGCAGTCGTCGCGGTCCCTGGCGACGATTGCACGCGCGGCCTCGCGGAAGCGCGCTTTGCGGACCGGGTCGGCGTCGGGCTGCCGGGAGCGCTTCATAGGGGATTGCGGCTTGTCCCTTGCTCGCAGCCGACCCCTCACCGGCAATGGCGCGCGGCGCTCCGGCTCTCAGCCACTCCGATCAGCCGTCCGCCAGCAATTCGTCGAGCGTCATCGGACACTCCGCTGGCACCGGCAAAGGGGGCATCCCATCGACCGTCTCAGGCAGAGCGTGCAGCGCGTCGGCATAGATCCCCATCAGGTCAATCCGATGGCGCATGGATGGCGCAAAACGCCGCCGCGCTTGCGCCCGAAATCCGCGTGCTTCGCCCTGCCAGCCGGGGGTGGCCAGGGATGTCGGCCACGCCTTTGCCTTGAGCATGTGAACGAGCGCCTGGAACAGCAGCGATTCGACGGCATGCAGTTGTTCCCGACCCACGCTCTCGATCTCCTCGATGATGTTGGGCCAGTCGATGACGGCGTCGTTTGACCGTTCGGCCGCGGCAAAACGGCGTAGATGTTCGGCCTGCTGCTCGCTCCAGGTCAGGATGTCGATCTCGTAGAGGTCGTTCATCGTCCTCCTCCTGTCCGCGCTATCTGTGACGCTTGCGGCCTCGTGCTGCCGCGGCAGGGGTGCCGCACGGCGTGGCTGTTCTCCGGTCAATGGGTCTCACCGCGCCGCAGGCGCGGTCTCCCGTAAACCCCCTCTTTTCCCTCACGGCTTTGCCAGGAACTCTGCAACCGCGGCTTCGACAAGCTCTTGCACCTTGACGCCCTGGTAGGCAGCGCGAGCCTTCAATTCGCGGTAAAGCTTGGCACTGATGCGCGCGCCGACTTGCTTGCGGTCGCTCGCGGACGCACCCGCCGAGGCTGACCGGGAAGCGAACACGGCGGGCGGCGCAGGGCTGCGGTCAACATCGAAAGTCAAGGGTTTGCGCGGCATCACCGGGCCTTTCTCATGGCAGGTAGCTTTTTACCTTGATCTCTTGGTAATAAGTTAACTTGTTCGCAAGCCCATCGCAAGAGATCGTGGATTTCCCTGGCAGCCTTGCTCCTGGGTTCGCCCTCTATCGCGGTTTTACCCTCCTGGATGAACGTGGCGAATGCCTTGCGCTGATGGATGACCACCGGGCAGACCAGGACGCCTGCGGCACCGAGCGCCGCGCGCATCTCGTCGGCCTCCGAGCCGATCGGCGGGGCGGCGTTGATGATGACATAGACGGGTTTACCCGCCACCTGGGCCAGCTTCACGCTCGCGCCTATCGCGTCCAGGTCAAAGGCCGAAGGGCGGCACGGGATAAGCACGGCATCGGCATGGGCAGCGGCTTCGGCGGCAATGCTGTCCGCGTGAGGGGCGGTGTCGAGAATGATAAGCTCGGCCTCCTGGGCGCGGGCCTGCGCCAGCAGCGCGGGCAAGCGCGGGGCCTGGGCGGCAACAATGGCGGGGGGCTGGCCGTTGCGGCGATCACCCCAGACGGCGGCGGATGCCTGCGGGTCGAGGTCGAACACCGCGACGGCTGCGCCGGTCTGATCGGCGGCGACGGCAAGGTGAACGGTCAAGGTGGTTTTGCCTGCTCCGCCTTTGCGGCTGAGAATGGCGAGGGTTTTCAAGGGCCGTCTCCGTTATTTTGGCAGCAGGTTACCATGTTACCGAATGACTGGCAAGTGAGAAAGGTAACTATATATTTTGTTACCGCGGTAACGAAACTGAATGACAATCCCGGCAATCTGGGCAAATGGCCGATAACCGCACTTCGGAAATTCCCGGCAACCGACTCGAACTGGATCAGGGCGAACCGAGCTTTTCCTCCTGTCCGAAATTCCGGGTCCACCGCAAAACGCCGGAGCCGAGCGCTGGTGGGGCCTACGCCTCGCTCATGACAATCAGCACTGTCGCTTGCGGCGAGGTCCGCCGGATTTGGTGGGTCAGGTGGCCGGGGAACTGGACGTAGTCACCTTGGCTCAAAGGGATGACCCGGTCCGAGAACTGCAGCTCGATGTCGCCGGCGATGACGAATGCCCCCTCGGTGCCGGAATGCTCGGCGCGCTTCTCCTCTTCGAAATTGTCGGAGGGCTGCAGCAGAAAGGCGGCCAGGCTTGTCGGTCGGGTGTTGCCCGACAGGCTGATGAGCTCGGGGGCCTCCGAGCCGAGCTCGCCTCCCTTGGCTCCACTGCGGAAGAGATGAATGTCATCGTCGTCGATCTCCTCCCCGAACAGCTGGCTCGCCGGCACCTTCAGTTCGCTGCTCAGTTTCAGCAACGTGGCAATCGAAGGCGACTTCTCTCCGCTCTCGATTCGCGAGAGGTAGCCCTTGTTCAGGCCGGTTTGTTCGGACACCTGTTCGAGCGTGAGACCGACCCGCTTGCGGATCGAGCGGATGCGTTTGCCGATCAGCGCGGGCGACTGTCCGGTTGCGCTCGGCACTTTGTCGATCGGTGCGTTCACCACGTAACGCAGCATGCCAAATATCCCCTCGCGAGCCAAAGCCCTCGCTGAAGGCGAGAGGGAGCGCCGCGGCCGAAATACTGCCCTCTGCATCTGCCGTGCTGCGGCACCCGAAGGGATCGGGCTGGCGCTCGTGAACCGGATTTTAGCTGGCCAACCCGCAAAAATGCAACTATATGCCTGTCAGGCAACTTGTTGCCTTTTGACCCATCCTTGCAGCAGGAACGCCCATGGACAGCGTCGATACCTTCGAACTCAGCAAGGAACAGCTTATCGATCATGCGGATAAGCAGATGAACCTCCATCTGGAGGACACCGGCTACAGCACCACGCAAAAGCTCGCGCTGACCTGCCGCATCCTGTTCGATAACGGCCATGACTCCGGCTTGGCGGGCCAGATCACGGCGCGCGGCACCAACCGGACGACCTTTTACACGCAACGTCTCGGCCTTGGTTTTGACGAGATCAGCGCCGGGAACTTCCTTCTCGTCGATGAGCACCTCAACGTGCTCGAAGGCGAAGGCATGGCCAACCCCGCCAACCGCTTTCACTCGTGGGTGTACCGCGCGCGCCCGGACGCGAACTGCATCATCCATACTCATGCGGTCCATACGGCGGCTCTCAGCATGCTCGAGGTGCCCCTCGCGGTGTCGCACATGGATAATTGCGTCCTCTACGACGACGTCGCCTTTGTTGCGAAATGGCCTGGCGTTCCCGTCGGCAACGAAGAAGGCGAGCTGATTTCCAGCGCGCTCGGCAGCAAAACCGCCCTCATGCTGTCGCACCACGGCCTGCTCATCGCCGCGCCGACGATCGAGGAGGCTTGCGTCAAAGCCCTCGCCTTTGAGCGGGCCGCCAAGATGCAGTTGCTGGCCAGTGCCGCCGGCAAGATCCAGCCGATCCAACCCGAGCTGGGCAAAGAGGCTCACGATTGGGTTCTCAAGCCCAGGCGCAGCACCGCGGCCTTCAACTATTATGCGCGCCGCGCCCTTCGGAATTCGCAGAACCAGGACTGCATCGCGCCTCCACCTGGCCATGCGCGGCAGGGGCGGCATTCGTGAGTCATGGCGCGGCGATCTGGACGGGTGCGGCATCTCCGTTGCGGTCGATCATCAATTCGCTCTCGCGTAAGCGCCCGGTCTGCACTGGCCTGATAGATGTGGTTGGGGCGAGCGCGTTGAGGGTATCTGTGCCCTTCGGCCCAGCCGGAAGCCACGGCTCCCTCGGTGCAAGCCAATGCGATCGGCGCGACTCAGGATGTGCTGAGCAAGGTCCGCTCGACCGGCACGGGGTTGCGGAAGAGATCGAGCACCGGACAGTGGGCATCGACCGCGGCCGCAAGCTCGACGTAACGCGCCGGGTCTTCCGGCCCGCCGAGGCTGACCCGGATGCGAACCGCATTGAATCCGGCCCGTACCCGGTCGTCGACGCCGAAGAACCCGCGCAGATCGATGTCGCCATCGATGCCGATCTCGACCTTGTCGAGCCTGAGGCCGAGTTGCGCCGCCCAGATCCGGTAGGTGATCGCCTGGCAGGACCCCAGCGCCGCCAGCGCATATTCGACCGGGTTTGCCGCGGCATTGGCGCCGCCCAGCGCCTCGGGTTCATCCACCCTGAATTGGTGCCCCGACCCGACCTTGACCGTGACCTCGCACGGGCCGACCAGCGCGTGATGCGCTTCAAAGGTGGCTTGCGCCTGTTTCGGGTCCGACGCCAGCGCCGTCTTGATCGCACTGACAAGCTCGGTGATCGACATCGCGGTGCCTTCCGTTGCGTTGTGAAGCCGGGGATCGCCGGGTTCGGACTCTATGCTGCAGCCCTGGCAGCGGGAACAGGTCGGGCTGTTGCCGCCAGCTCCTCGCCGAGATAGCAGGCGAGCGCGGCCATGGCCGAGCGTCCGGCGCGGCGCTCAGCATCGGCGTTGTAGTTCGTGTTCGTGTTGACGTCGTAGGTGTAGGTCACGCCGTTGCGGTCGCAGATGAACTCGATGCCGGCGACCTCGATGTGGTTGACATCGAGAAAGGTCTCGTAGCGCTGCCGCAGGCCGGCGTCGATCGCGTCGATGATGGTGAATTTGGCCCGCGGCTCTTCGCCCGCCGGGCAATACACATCGCCGACGGCGCAGGCGTCGGCGGGGCACAGTTCGAAGCCCTCTCTGGTATCGACCTCGACCGCGTAGAGGAAGCGGCCGCCAACAAATTCGGCGCGCGTGATCAGGGGGCGCTCGGCCCGGACGTATTCCTGCAGCAGGTGAATCCCGTCGATCGGCGGCCCGCAGTCGGGGCTTGCGAGAAAATCCTGCAACCCCTCGGCCGAGTGGAACAGGCGCACGCCAAGACCCTTGCCGCCACGGTTCGGCTTGAAGATCGCCGGGCCGCCCTCGAAATGGCGCTGCATCGCCTCGGCGAGCCGGTCCGTGCCGGCGACCACGATGGTACGCGGCGTGCGGATGCCCGCCGCTTCGAGCGCGCCGTACTGGCGCGCCTTGCTGATTTCGAGATCGAGGGCGCGGCCGCCGTTGACGACGCGGCGTCCATAGCGCTCCAGCCAAGCGAGCACGGAGGCGGTCAGTTCGGCCGCGAAGCGATGGCCGCGGGTGTGCGAGGACGCGCTCATGCGATTGTAGAAGACTCCGGCCGGCGGCGGCCGCGACAGGTCAAAGGCGCCCTGGTCCAGATGCCAATCGCACCATGTCAGGGCCTCGGCATCGAGCGCCCGCGCCAGCGGCTCGAGCCACGCGGTATTCTCATGGATGACGTGAATCTTGCCCATCGCTCTCCCCGACCGCCGAGCAACTACGAGAGCAGGTTAATTCAACAAATTCATGTGATCAATCACACTCCATAATACATTATCGATTTGTTACAATGGCGATTTGCTGGCCTATCGCGGAGACAGAGAGTCAGGGCACTCTGTCCGCGCGCCTTCTCAGGCAGAAACGCGCCGCAAGCGGTCATTGCCATGTCAGTCGGCGTAGCAACCGAGAAGCACGCTCACGGTACGCGCAGGCGAAGCCACCCGCACACGCATTGTGCGAGGCGAGCAGGCTCTGCCTCATCGGCCGGGAGATCGCTATTGCCGGGCGAAGGGCCGCGCGGCGGCGCCGAGGGAGCCAGCGCGCGGGCGTGCTGCAGCGATCAGGAGACTTCCCGCCAGAAACGGGAGAAACCCGGCGATGTTGATGCTGAGGATGCGGCCGACGATCCGCGCGAACGCGATCGGGAACGGGATCAGCATGGGATGGACCGGGTGACCGGCAATGCTAACGGTGCTGCGCGGATTATGGCGCAGCGGAGGACCCGGTTCCATTCGTGCCACCCCTTATTCCTTACCGGCTTTTGGCCTTGCGGGCCTTCTCACCCGCAGATCGGGGTTGTCGGCCATCAGCGCCTCATAGATATCCTCGATATGAGTGATCGATTGGTCGAGGGCTTCCTCGAACTTTGCAATGCCTTCGCGTTCCAATCTTGCGGCGATATCGGCAAGACGGATATCGGACCGTTCAAGCTCAGCGATCAGGTCGCGAGCCTCCGCAACCTCCTGCTCGATCGTGCCGGCGACGACGCTGCCATGGTCGATCAGGGCTGCGATGGTCTGCTCCGGCATCGTATTAACGGTCATCGGGCCGATCAGCGGCTCGACGTACATCAGATCGGGATAAAGAGGATTCTTCGTGCCGGTGCTTGCCCACAGCAGCCGCTGCGCGCGGGCGCCACGCGCCTTGAAGGCTTCCCATTCGGCCATCCCGAATATCTGTTTCATGCTCTGGTAGGCGAGTCTGGCATTCGCGATCGCGACCTTGCCGCGCAAACTGTGGGCATCGGCGCCGGTCTTGTCCGCCAGCACCTTGTCGATGAGCACATCGATGCGGCTGAGGAAGAAGCTCGCAACGGAAGAAATGCCGGCCACCGGCCTGTTCGCCGCGATGCGCCGCCGCAGGGCACTCAGAAAAGCCTCCGCGACAGCCTCGTAGCGTTCGACGGAGAAGAGCAAAGTGATGTTGATGTTAACGCCGTCGAACAGCAGTTCTTCGATGGCTGGCACACCCGCCCTGGTTCCTGGGATCTTGATAAAAAGGTTCGGCCGATCGACCGCCGCCCATAGCCGTTTTGCCTCGGCGATCGACCCGCCGGTATCATTGGCCAGATGCGGAGAGACCTCCAAGCTGACAAACCCGTCGCCACCGTCGCTGTCGTCGTAGACCGGCCGTAGAATGTCGCAAGCCCGGCGAATGTCGGCCGTGACCAGCGCCTCGTAGATTTCCGGCGCAGCGCGACCTGCGGCGGCAGCCCGCCTGATGTCAGTGTCGTAATCCGTGCCGGATGTCATCGCCTTGGCGACAGTGGCAGGGTTGGCGGTGACGCCGCGCACGCCCGCCGCGATCAGCCGCGAAAATTCACCGTCTGCCATCATTCGCCGGCTCAGGTCGTCGAGCCAGCAGCTCTGACCGCATGCAGCAAGCCGCCTCAGGGCGTTTCCGCCTGCTGCGCTTGCCTTGTCGGCGATTTTATCGGGCATCCGCATCCTCCCGTAGGATCACGGCCGCTGCCGGGCCTCATGGTTTGCTGGCCACTCGCCAGTTTCCCATGCCATTCCGCTGCGGCCGTTTGTGTCGTCGCTTCAGCCCCCTCTCACTACGTGGGTTTGTATCAGTGCGCATTCTCCTTCGCAGCGAAGAACTGGCACCAGCCGTTCGGGCTGATCTTCCCGGCAACGATGTGGCACGAGTCTGGCGGCCGGAATTGCAGACAGATGGCGCAATGCTGCTGGCCGTGCGGATGGTCCTGGTATTTGGCGACCACCTTGCTCAGCTTCGCCGCGCCTTGCGCCGGGGAGAGCAATGCCCCGGCCGCGGCCACGCCGCCCGCCGCCGCTATGAGCACGTCCCGCCGGGTTCGCCCGCCGCTACGCCGCGACACGCGATTGCTCTGCCAGCGTGATGTGCCAGAGGATGATGTGGTAGTGCGGCACGGGCACGCCCGGATGGCCCGCGTTGTAGTAGAGGCTCACGTGATCCACCGGCACATCCCCGGGCGCGGCGAGGTCGGCGAACTCCTTCTCGGCGTTCAGGTCCTTTAGCGGGATCATATAGATCGTGCTGACCAGCCGGCCCTTGTGGTCGTAGGCGAGGAACGGGCCGGCAGGCAGGGTCTTGGGGTTGACATACAGTGAGCCGAGGCCGGGCAGGAACTCCGGCAGTTTCACAAGCTTCCAAACCGGCTGAAACCCGCCGCCCGGCGGCGCGTGTTCGATGCTGCGCCGGGTCTCCCGCGCGAGCGCCGGCGCGGCTGCCGTCAGCGCCAGCAGGGCCGCGGCGCCTCCGAAACTCCTTCTGTCCACGAGCATTGCTCCTTTCCGGAAAGCTCGCAACCGCATCGTCTGCCCGGCGGGCAGCCGTGCGGTGAGCGTCATTGGACCCGAGCCGGGGCGGAAAGGTTCCCCAAGGCGGACGAAGGCGCGACCGGGGGCAGGCGTGCGAGCACCCGGGCGGTGAGGCGCGCGCAGCGGGCGCCGCCGAACGGGAACGCGTCCTCGATGCTGGCCGCCAGTTCGGCGCCGAGCGAGACCCGCAGCATCCGGTTGGCGCGATGGAGCCGCGTCTTCACCGTTGCCTCGGGAATGCCGAGCGCGCTCGCCGTCTCCGCGACGCTGGCCTGCTCCACGTTTCGCAGCATGAAGACGACGCGAAACGGCGTCGGCAGAGCGTCAATCGCGCGCTCCACCATCCGGCGCAGCTCCACCCGTGCCGCCGCTTCCTCGGGGCTCGGCACCGGGCTGCGCACGCCATCAACCTCGGCCAGATCGCCCGTCGCGCGCCCGCGTCCGAGGCGGCGCAGCGCCTCGTTCACCACGATGCGGCCGAGCCAGCTTCCGAGGCTCGCCTCCCCGCGAAAGTCGCCGATGCGGGCGAAGGCGCGCAGATAAGCATCCTGCACCACATCCTCGGCATCGGCGTCGTTGCGCAATATGCCGCGCGCGATCCGCCACAGAGCGCGGTTGTGGCGCTGCATCAGCGCCCGCGCCGCGTCCGGTTCGCCCCGGCGCAACCGCGCGACCAGCACCGCCTCTTCGGCCGCGAATATTCCGTGCATGCCAGCCTCCTCGCCGCAGATGGCAGACCGACCGGCTCGCGAAAAGGTTCCGGCGCCTGTTGGAGATCATGCCAAAATGAGGGGCGCCTTACGCCGCCTCGGGCTGCGGGGTGGCGATATCATTGTCATTGGCAAGGCCGGGGTGCCAACGCTCGAAGAACGGCCGAAACGGCGCGCATGCTTACCGGCGATCGCCCCGTCCTGACGGATAACGACGCGCTCGGCATATTGCACGCGACCGCGCGGTGGTCGAACAATTCCTGGGTCAGAAAACCTGCAGACCGTGTGAAAACTGAGCCGCAAGGGATTCCAGCGCGCGGCACGGCGCAGTAGAATTGCTGTATGGCGCACCTCACCGGTCACGATCGCTCGCAAACGCTTCTCCTGCCAGAATCACTGGACGACTACGTCGGTCCAGACAACCCAGTGCGGTTTATTGAGGCTTTTGTCGATGGCCTCGATCTCGCGGCGGCCGGGTTCGCCCGTGTTCGGGCGAAGCGGACCGGCCGTCCCGGCTACGCGCCCGCGGACCTGCTGAAGCTCTACATCTACGGTTATCTGAACCGGGTGCGCTCGAGCCGCCGGCTGGAAGCCGAGACCCACCGCAATGTCGAGGTGATCTGGCTGCTGCGACACCTGAAGCCCGACTTCAAGACCATTGCCGACTTTCGCCGCGACAACCGCCACGCCTTCCGCCCGGTGTTCCGCCAATTCGTGCTGTTGTGCCGCCAGTTGGACCTGTTCGGCCGGGAGCTGCTGGCCGTGGATGGCACGCGGATCAAGGCGGTGAACAACAAGAGCCTGTCCCGGCGAAGGCCGGGAACCGCAACTTCACGCGGGCCTCGCTCGCCACCTTCCTCAAGCTGGAAGCTGGCTGATGCCAGGCTCGACGACTACCTGCGGCGTCTCGACA
>JBOHMF010000037.1:0-16025 GCA_050730055.1 Allostellaceae bacterium | reverse complement strand
CGGCAAACACCTTCAGCTTGAGGAAAAATCCAAGGCCGCGTAACGTTCCAATCCGGCAACGCCCGCTCGACCAAGTTCAACAGAGAGCGGGACATCCCCCTTTGGTCGGAGCGACGAGAACAAGGCTTTGATTACGCCGCGAGACGGACCTCCCGGCGTGCGAGATCGGCACATTTCTCGCCAATCATGATGGTCGCGGCATTGGTGTTGCCGGACACGACGGTCGGCATGATCGAGGCGTCGGCGACGCGAAGGCCCGTCAATCCATGCACCGCCAGCGCGGCATCGACGACCGCCAGCGGATCGCTGCCCATCCTGCACGTGCTGGTCGGGTGAAACACCGTGCCGCCGCGCGCCCGGGCGTAGGCGAGCAACTCTTCGTCGCTCGCGACTTTGGGGCCGGGCTGGAACTCTTCGGCGATGTAGCGCCGCATCGGCGGCTGTTCGAGGACCTGACGGCACAGCTTCAACCCGGCGACGATCGTGCGCTGATCAAGCTCGTTTGACAGGTAATTCGGGGTGACCGCCGGCGGGTCCTCGGGACGGGCGCTTTTCAGCTTGATCTCGCCACGGCTCTCCGGGCGCAGCTGGTAGGCGATCAGGGTGAACCCCGACCACGGGTGCAGCCCGTCCTGCGGGCGCTCGGCGCTGAACGGCGAGACCGAGATTTTGATGTCGGGCGAGGCCAGTTCGACCCTTGTGCGCGCAAACAGCGCGGCGGGCGAGGTGCCCATCGCCAGCGGCCCGTCGTGAAAGAGGTAATAGCGAATCCCAGCCTCCAATTTCCTCATATTGCTCCGCATCACGTCGTTGACCGTGAGCGGCAGCGTGCATTTGAGCTTGATCGGCGCCGAGTAGTGGTCTTGCAGGCACTGCCCGACGCCGGGCAGGGCGGCGGCGACCGGGATGCCAAACGCCTGCACGTGCTCGGCCGGACCGATCCCCGACAGCATCAGCAGTTGCGGCGAGTTGATCGCTCCGCCGCACAGGATGACCTCGCGGGTCGCGCGGGCGGTTTTGGTCTGCCCATCCTGGTGAAAGCTGACGCCGGTGGCGCGGCGCCCGTCAAACAGGATCTTCTCGGTCAGCGCACGGGTCAGGACGCGCAGGTTGGGGCGGGTCATCGCCGGGCGCAGATAGCCCACAGCCGTCGAGCAGCGCCGCCCGGCGCGGGTTGTCGTCTGGTGCCAGCCGACACCTTCCTGCACCGCACCGTTGAAATCGTCGTTGCGCGGAAAGCCGAGCGCCGCGGCGCCATCAATAAAAGCCCCGCAGATCGGGTGCTTGTTGGCGACATCGGAGACGCAGAGCGGGCCGCCGGTGCCGTGATAGTCGTCGGCGCCGCGCATCTGGTGCTCGGCGCGGCGGAAATAGGGGAGTACATCGGCAAACGACCAGCCGGCATTGCCGAGCTGGCGCCAATGGTCAAAATCCTCGGACTGACCGCGGATGTAGACCATGCCATTGATCGACGAGGAACCGCCCAGCACCTTGCCGCGCGGCCAGAAGATCCGGCGTCCGGCGGCGCCCGCGTCCGGCTCGGTTTCGTAGCACCAGTTGACGCGCGGATCGGCAAAGGTCTTGCCAAAGCCGAGCGGGATGTGAATCCAGCGGTGATTGTCCTCGCCCCCCGCCTCGATCAGGATGACGCGGGTGGCGCTGTCCTCGCTCAGCCGCGCCGCCACCGCGCAGCCGGCCGAGCCGGCGCCGATCACGACAAAATCGGCTTCGAGCGTATTTTCCGCCGTCGTCATCGCCTGTCCTCCCTCGCTGCAGCCAAATTCTAGCGCTGTTTTCGACCGACTCGCACCCTTTTGCTTGCGCACCGCGGGCGCTGGGCCGCTGGCGCGGCTTGTGCTTCGGTTTGGAGCACAATGTCTCGCCGGATCTGCAGATCGGCGGCCCAGCTCCACCAACGGCCGAGAATATTCGAAAAGAAATGGCAGGAATTTCTTGAAAATTCGATTGCTTTGCGACAATCTTACAGATCGGTTATGATTTTATAGAGGGCTTTCTGTCGTCTTTTGCTCCGCCACATGAAAATGTCAGAGAATACCCCTTGCCAAATCATGCGGACGGGGACCATGCACACTCTCTTTCGCACATCAGGATGCCTCGCCGGCTTGGCGATGACCGCGATGGCGGGGCTGGCAGCCCTCCCGCCTTTTCCGCACCAGCCGCCCGCGCTGCGGTGGCACGGACCGATCCACATCCGCCGCCACCGCGACGGCAGTCTGAAGCGGGGGTTGCGCAACGAATGGATCAGCGGCAACTGGGCGGGCTATGAGCTGGCCAACTTTCAGACCGGGCAGACCTATGCCCGGGCGCAGATGACCTGGGTGGTGCCGCAGGTCAGCTATGGGTCCTCGACCGATTCGACCGCATCCGCCCAATACTCGGCGAACTGGGTCGGGATCGGCGGCTTCTGCGAGAACAGCGTCTGCTATCAGTCCGACAATACATTGATCCAACTGGGCACCGAGCAGGATGTCGCGGCCGACGGCACGACCCGGTACTACGCCTGGTACGAGATGCTGCCCCAGATCGAGGCCCCGCTGCGCTATGCAGTGGAACCCGGCGATACGATGACCGCGAGCCTCAGATGCGTCAGGGCGTGCGCCGCCGCGCGCCAGGTCTGGCGGCTGACGATGACCGATCAGACCCGCGGCTGGACCTGGTCAAAGCAGGTCCGCTACGCCTCCTCGATGCTCTCGGCGGAATGGGTCGAAGAGGCGCCCTATGCCAGCGGCGTCCTGCCGCTCGCCGATTCCGGCACCGCCGGTTTCTCGGCGACGGAGGATGCGAACGGTCAGGTTCCCTCTCTTTCGGTCGCCACCAACGCCATCCAGCTCGACGATTCCTGGGGGCAGACCGCCAACCCCTCGGCGCCCGACATCCTCGCGGGCTTCAACGTCTGCTGGGGTTATCAGAGCGATACGACATGTCCGACGCCATAGCGTGGATTGCCGATCGGTTTGTAGGGTGGGTTGAGCAACGCGCAACCCACCTTCGGGCAGCCTGATGGGTTTCGCTCCGTTCAACCCACCCTACGTTGATCCCTCCCCCGGCTCCTCGCGCCCGGTGCGGGAGCGCGGACCGGCCAGCGAGGTCACGATCCCGTGCAGGGTGCGGATCTCCTGCTCGGTGCACTGGGCGCGCTGAAACAGGCTTCTGAGGTTGCGCACCATGCCCGCGCGCTTGTCGCGATTGCGTAAAAAGCCGGAAATCTCCAGCGCTTCTTCGAGATGGTCAAAAAAGTTGAAAAGCTCCTCCTTCTTTGCCGGCCGGCTGCCGCCGGTGCGCAGGCTCTCGGGCGGCGCCGCGGCCGCCGCGGTGAACCATTCATAGCCGATGACCAGCACCGCCTGAGCGAGGTTCAAGGACGAAAAGGCCGGGTTGAGCGGCACCGTCAGCACCGTATCGGCGAGCGCCACATCGTCGTTGACAAGACCGGTGCGCTCCGGTCCGAACAGCACCCCGCATGGCGCACCGGCCGCGATGTGTTCGCGCATTTCCCAGGCAGCCTGGCGCGGCGTCACCTGGCGCCGGACAAAATGGCGCTCGCGCGCGGTCGTGGCATAGACATGGGCGAGATCGGCGAGCGCCGCCGGCACATCGGGAAACAGCCGCGCCTTCTCCAGAACCGCATCGGCGCCGCTCGCCGCGCTCACCGCCTTTGGCGAGGGCCAGCCCTCGCGCGGATGCACCAGGCGCAGATCGTCAAGCCCGCAATTCATCATCGCCCGCGCCGCGGTGCCGATGTTCTCACCGAGTTGCGGCGCGACCAGGATGATCGCCGGGCCGCCCGAGAGCGACGGGCGGCGATGATCGGTGCCGGCCACTTTTGCCTTCAAGCCCCGCTTCGCCAAGTCGTCGTGCCGTCCGGATGGTCTTCGAGGGTGATGCCGTCCTTCGCCAGATCCGCGCGGATGCGGTCGGCCTCGGCATAGCGGCGGGCGCGCCGCGCCGTCGTGCGCGCGGCGATGCGCTCCTCAATGCGAGCATCCGCATTCGAGGGTTCCGAGAGGCTTAATTGCGCTCCGCCTCTCGCTTGGAGTGCGGATGTACTCCGTCCACTTATGGTAACTATGGTAGCGGGAACCGGAGTCACGCCGCGCAGCCAGTCGAGCGGGTTCTGTTGCAGGAAACCCATCAGCCCGCCACCGGCTTCGAGCGCCCTCTGCAAGGCCGAACGCTCGGCGTCGGAACTCGTGCGGTTGATCCGTCCGGCCAGGTCGTGCAGCGCGGCGAGCGCGCGCGGCGTATTCAGATCGTCGAGGAGAGCCTCGCGCACCGGCGCCATCGCCTCCTCAGCCTCGCCAAAGCGTTCATAGACCGTGTCACGCGACAGGGTCAGCGCGCGGTAGAAGCGATCGAGGCTCACGCGCGCCTGGCGCAGCCTCTCGGCCGTCCAGTCGAGCGGGTCGCGGTAATGCGTCGAGAGCAGCGCGAGGCGGACCGCCTCGCCCGGCACGCCCGCGTCCAGCACCTCGCGCACGGTGCGGATGTTGCCGAGCGACTTTGACATCTTGACACCATCGGCGGTCAGCATCTCGTTGTGCATCCACACGCGCGCCAGCGGGCGCCCGCAATGGGCGCCTTCGCTCTGGGCGATCTCGTTCTCGTGGTGCGGAAAGATCAGATCGAGGCCGCCGCCGTGGATGTCAAAGGTCTCGCCGAGATTGGCCTCGCTCATCGCCGAGCACTCGATGTGCCAGCCCGGCCGCCCGCGCCCCCACGGGCTGTCCCAGCCGGGCTGGTCGGCGGCCGACGGCTTCCACAGGACAAAATCGCCCGGGTCGCGCTTGTAGGGTGCGACCTCGACGCGCGCCCCGGCGATCATCTCGTCCTGGCTGCGGCGCGAGAGCTTGCCGTAATCGGCCGCGGCGGCGACCGAGAACAGCACGTGGCCAGCATCCGCGTTGCCCTCGACGACATAGGCGTGGCCGGACGCGATCAGCCGTTCGATGAGAGCGATCATCTGCGGGATGTACGCGGTGGCGCACGGCTCGATATCGGGTGGAAGCGCCCCGAGCGCGGCCATATCCGCATGAAAATTCGCAATCGTGCGCGCTGTCAGGACGGCGATCGATTCGCCGTTCGCGCGCGCCGCGTCGATGATCTTGTCATCGACATCGGTGATATTGCGCACGTAGGTGACGTGCCCGGCGCCATAGACCGCGCGCAGGACCCGGCAAAGCTGATCAAAAACGACGACGGAGCGGGCGTTGCCGATATGGGCGCGATCGTAGACCGTCGGCCCGCAGACATAAAGCCGCACGCGTTCGGGATCGAGCGGGGCAAAGAGCTCTTTGCGGTGGGTCAGCGAATTGTAGAGGACAAGCGGCATCGCTGACGCCTAGCACCCCCGCAGCGGCCCTGCAACCGGCGACCTTGCTCTCACGCCGCGACGGCCCCCTGCCGGCGCAATTCGGCGAGGGCGGCGGCGATATGTTCCGGGTGGCGCGAGGCGTGCTCGATCTCCCACAACCACGGGCCGCCATCCGGCGCACAATGGATAACGAGGTCGGCGCCGGCGTCGTGCGCGATCGCGTCGTCATCATCCTGGCCGGGCCAGGGACGAACCTCCACCGCCATCGTGTCGGTCTCGATGCAATAGCGCACCGGCTGCCATTCGGGTTTGGTGAGAGAGGCGTCACTCATGGCATGAAATCTCCATCCCAGAATGCATTATGGACCGTCTCGCCGTCCGGCTCGGTGACAACCCGCAGCCAGTGTCCTCGCGCCGGTACCCAGATCCAATATCTGATACGTCCGTCAGGTTGGCGCTGCCGCCTGTAGGGGACCGCCAGCGCGCGGCGTATGTCGGCAACATCAATGTTGCGGCGGCCCGGCTTGCCCATCACGTGCAGCGCATAATATCGCGTTCGCCAGAAGGGCGGCGGCGGAAAGCGCTCGGGATCGGCCATGCGGGGTCATCACTGCGAGAACGGCATCATGGCATCACAACACGAACAGCCTTGCGCACCCGAAGGCAGTTTGAATATAATACAGAGATGTCAGCACTTCCTGCAGCGCCGGGTTGTTTTCTGTAAAAGTTCATCCAGGGAATCCGAGCACAATTTTGAATAAGTTGTGGTGAATGGATTATCAAGTCTCGCATTCTTGGGCAATCGGTCAAGCTCTTTGCAAACGGCTTTGTGGATTTTGTTTTCATTGAAAACAAATCCATCAGGATGAGTGTGCCTCCACTGGTTAAATCCTCCATCATCCTTTGTAAATTCCCATATCATCGTCGCTCCTTTGGATCAGCCAGCCAACCGATTGCCGAGTTCCGTCGCGCCAACCGCCCGCATGGGCGTTTGAGATGCTTTGTTGTCGTGCTGGAATATGGCGTGCCCGGCGCCAAGCGCAAACCCGGCATCAAGGCGGGCGGCGCCTTCAGCATTCGAATCAGACTGACCCATCAATTGGGCGCCAAACCCAAGCTCCGCAGGCGCGGCGGCCCTGCAAGGGGCGGACCGCTCCGCCCTTGCTCTTCCCGGCGCCGGCGATTACCCATCCTTCGCGCCCTCTCGGCGCAGATCAGCGAAAGCGCCCCGATGACCGCCCTGCAAGCCTACATCACCGCCTTTCTGCAAGGCGTGACCGAACTCTTCCCGGTGTCGAGCCTCGGCCATGCGGTTCTCTTGCCACAACTGGCGGGTTGGCACATCGACCAGGAGGCGCCGAGCTATCTGCCGTTTCTTGTCGTTCTCCATCTCGGCACGGCGGCGGCCCTCCTCGTCTATTTCTGGCGCGAGTGGATCGACCTCTTGCGCGCCGTCCTGGGCCGCCCGACCCGGCGGCGGCGCGCCGACGAATTGCGGCTCCTGGCGCTGATCATCGTTGCCACGATCCCGGCCGTGGTCATCGGCTTTGTCCTGGAGAAACGTTTGCGCGTGCTGTTTGGCGCGCCCGAATACGCCGCGCTGTTCCTGATCCTCAACGGCTTTCTGTTGACCGGCGGCGAGCGGCTGCGGCGGCGTATGCGGGTGCGGCGCGCGCCGGCCGTGGGCGATGGCGAGGATGGCGCGATCGTCCGTGCCCTCGGCTGGCGCGGCGCGCTGTGGATCGGGTTGTGGCAGTGCACTGCGTTTCTGCCCGGCATCTCGCGCTCCGGCGCCACGATGGTCGGCGGCCTGTTGAGCGGGCTGCACCATCGCGAGGCGGCGCGGTTCTCGTTTCTGATCGCCACCCCGGTCATCGCCGGCGCCGGTGTGCTCGAAGTGCCAAAGCTTTTGCATCATGCGCATCACGGCGCCGCGGCCGGCTTTACCGGCATCGCGCTGTTGAGCGGGATCATCGCCGGTGTCACCGCCTATCTCAGCATCGCCTTTCTGATGCGCTATTTTGGCAAGCACGATGTCGAGGCGCTCGATCCCTTTGCCTGGTATTGCTGGGCCTTGGGCGCCGCCGCGTTCGGCTGGCTCGCACTCGGCTGAGGGTGCCGCGCGCCGATGCCCGCAATGCCCGCAGGGCGCGCCTCCCGCGCCGGCGGCAGACCCGCGGGGGCGCCGGCGCTCCTCCTGTCGCGGCGTTTCGGCCCGTTCTTCGCGGTGCAGTTTCTCTCGGCCTTCAACGATCTGGCGCTGAAGACCGCGCTCGTCCTGATGATCGCCTACCGCGCCGCTCTGGGAACCGCCGGCACCGCGAAGATCCTGGTCACGCTCGCCAGTTTTCTGTTCATCCTGCCGTTTTTTCTGTGCTCGGCAAGCGCCGGTCAGTTTGCCGACGAGACCGACAAGGCGCGGCTCGTGCGCCTCATCAAGCTGATCGAGCTCCCGGTCATGCTCGCCGCCGCCGGCGGGGTGCTGGTCGGCAGCGTCCCCGTGCTGCTGGTCCTGCTGCTGGTCATGGGGATCGAGGCGGCGTTTTTTGGCCCGGTCAAATACGCGATCCTGCCTGATCTTCTCGCCCCTGCGGAGCTGGTGCTGGGCAACGCCCTGGTCGAGGCCGGGACATTTCTCGCGATCCTTCTCGGCACCATCGCCGGTCTTCTGATCACCGGGCGGCACGGGGCGATCGCGGTGGCCGCCCTGATCGTCGCGGTCGCCGCGGCCGCGATCGCCGTGAGCCTCTTTGTCCCGGCGACCGGCGCGGCGGCAACGCGGCGGCGGGCGCGCTGGAACCTTCTTGCGGTGACGGCGGCAATCCTGTGCGATGCGGCAGGGGACAAGCTGCCGTTTCGCGCGATGCTCGGCATCTCGTGGTTCTGGCTCGCCGGGGCGACCTATCTGTCGCAGTTCCCGGCCTATGTCCGCTTTACGCTCGGCGCCAGTGCGACGGTCGTGACCCTGTTTCTGGTCGTTTTTTCCATCGGCATCGCGCTCGGGTCGCTCGCCTGCAACCGGCTTTTGCACGGGCGCATCAGCGCCCGCACGGTTCCCTGGGGCGCGCTCGGCCTCGGCCTCTTTTCAATCGATCTGTGGCTCGCCAGCCCGTCTCCGACCGCGACGGCAGCGCTCACCGGTCTCGTCCCCTTTCTCGCCGCCCCGGCGCATTGGCGTATCCTCGCCGACCTGCTGGGGATCGCGGTTGCGGGCGGTCTTTTTATCGTGCCGCTCTACACGCTGTTGCAGGCGACGAGCGCCCGCGCGCGGCGCGCCCGCGTGATCGCCGCCAACAACGTCGTCAATGCCGGCGCGATGGTGGTCTCGGCCCTGCTGACGATGGCGCTGCTTGCCGCCGGGGTCAGCGTCGCCGCGCTGTTTCTGTTGACGGGCGTGGCGAGCGTCGCGGTCGCAGCGTTGTTCCGGCTGGCCCTGCCGGGCTTTGCCGCACGACCGGAACTTCTCGAAGAGCATCCCTGACCCTTCGCGGCGGGCGAAAACGCAAGGCAGGACAGCAATTCCTTCGGGGATGGCCCTGGTGAGATCCGCCTAAAGCAATGGTTGTGCTTCCTCTGCTCGGGTGGCGGGCGGATGCCGGCCTTCCACCCACAACCAGATGAGGAGTCCGGGCACGCCGACGGTGACATCGCGCAACCGCTCAAAGACGGCAACGGCGAGCGCCGTCTCGGGCGACAGACCGACCAGGGTGCCGGCCAGAACCAGACCGCCTTCCTGGGCGCCAAACCCGCCCGGGATGAAAAACCCGGCGCTGCGCGCCGCCATTCCCAGGCTTTCCATGGTGATGCAGTCGGCCGGACCGAGCGGATGGCCGAGGGCAAAGAGCGCCAGCCAGATCTCCGCGGACCCGAGAAGCCAAGCGCCAAAATGAAAGGAGGCCGCGATCAGAGCCGCCCGTCGGTCGCGGTGCAGCCGGATCAGACACTCGTGCAACCTCGCCTCGGCGAACCGCGACATTCGCGGCCACCGTTTTGCCAGGCGGGCGAGGCCCCACTCGACCAGTTTCAGTCCGCCCCGCCGCTGCACGGCGATGAATAGGGCGACGACCAGCGTGCCCGCCGCCAAGGCGGGAAGGCTCCAGCCCAGCATGCGCGGATCGGAGGTTTCTGCGGCAAAAAGGCCGATGCCGATCGCCGTGAACGCGACCTGCGTGATCATCTCCAGCGTGGCATCGAGCGTGAGGCTCGCCGCGGCCATGTCCACCGCAACGCCGCCCCGGATCGACAGCCGCAGCGCGATCAGCGCGGCGCCCACCCCGGAGACCGGCACCAGACCCGCCACCGACGCGCGGACCCAGCGCATCCACATGAAATACCATCGCGGCGGACGGGGCCGCGCGACCAGCGCATGCCAGGCGCACCCGCAGCCGGACTGCTCAAGGAGATACACCAACCCGATGAGCGGAATGACCCAGCCGGATGACAGGATGACCCGGCCGGTTCCGCTCAGCGCGTACCAGGCGAGGGCGCCTGTCACGATGATCGCTCCAAGCGCAAAACCGGCGGATGCCAGCCTGGCGGGATGGGATCGTCTGCCGATCTCCAATTGTTTCATGGATGCGACGCCGTGCGGCGGATGCGGGCATTCTCGCGGCACCGGCGACCCTGGCCGCAGGGAGCCGGCCTCCTCACGGCCGGAGCGCGGCAAAACCCGACCGGACCCGGCGCCCGATGAAAACGCTGCACCTTGCGCGCGGAGGACAGACCCCTTGGCCGGCGCAACAAAGGACTGACATGACGGCTCTCCTGCGGCGTCCGCTGTGCGCGGAAACATTGATGGCACGGGCACAACGGCAGACCGGTCTTACCGATTTTGGCGATGCGCCGTTTCGTCCCGGCTTGCAGGTCTTTTTGCGCGCCTGCGCCGAGGAGGCGGAGCTGAGCTGGTTCGGACATTTCGGGACGCGCTGGGATGTGGTGCGGTTTCTCTCGAACCTGCTGCGGCTGCGCCAGGCCGAGACCCTGCGGCCCGCGATCCTCGAACAACGGGTCGCGCAGCCGATCTTCATCACCGGTCTGCCGCGCTCCGGCACGACCTTTTTGCACAAATTGCTGGCCGCGGACCCGAAGAACCGCGTTCCCCGGATATGGCAGACAATCCACCCCTATCCGTCGGCAAAGGGGGCAGACCGCCGGCAACAGCGGGTCGCCCGCCAGCTCCGCATGTTTCAGCTTCTGGCGCCTGAGTTCCGCCGCCTGCATCCGATCAGCGCCGACTCGCCGCAGGAATGCACCGAGATCACCGCCCATCTCTTTGCCAGCCTGCGCTTTGACATGACCTATCGCGTCCCGAGCTATCGCCGCTGGCTCGACGCGGCCGGGCATCTCGACGCCTATCGCTTTCACCAGCGGTTCTTGCAGCACTTGCAGTTCCAGGCGGGCGGCGGTGGGCAATGGGTGCTCAAATGCCCGGACCACGTCTTTGCGTTTGACGCCATCCGCGCGGTCTATCCCGATGCACGGATCGTATTTGTGCACCGCGACCCGTTTCGCGCGCTGCTCTCGGTCGCCCGCCTGACCGAGGTGCTGCGGCGCCCGTTCACGCGGCATTTCGACCGTTCCGGGCTGGGCCGGGAGCAGAGCGAGCGCTGGCTTGCGGCGAGTGAGTTGATGATCGCCGCCACCGATCGGCAGCCTTTCGTCACGCCGATCCACCACGTCCATTACCGCGATCTGGTCGGCGATCCCCTGGGTGCAGTGCGGGCGCTCTACCGGCATTTCGACATCGAGCTTGCCGGCGCGGCGGCGGCGAAGATCGCCCGGACGGTGGCGGCCAACCCGGACGGCGGGTACGCCGCCAACCATTACCGCCTGGAAGATTACGGCTTTGATCCCGCCGCCGAGCGCGAACGCTACGCACGGTACATGACCCGTTTTGGCATCGCCCCCGAAGCCGATGCCGAGGCGAGGGCGGGAGCCGATCCGGCGGCACCCTCCGCGCCGCGACTCTCGGCCGAACTCGCCAAACGAGCCGCACTCACGGCCGCTCGCGATAAGGGCGGCGCAACAGCGCAAGCCATAGCGTGCGGGCAAACGCCCCGGCCTCGCGCAGCCCCAAGACCAGTTCCCGCAGCGGCGCAGGAGGCGCCGCCGCCGCCCGGCCGGCGACCTTCAGCCCGGCTTGGCGGAACAGAAGCGTCGCTCGCGGCAGATGGACCCGGTCGCTGACCAGGATCACCGCATTGATCCCGCGCGCGTGCAGCAGTTGCGCCGTCTCGCGGGCGTTTTCAAAGGTGTTGCGCGAGCGCGGCTCGACCAGGAGCGCCGCCTCCGGCACGCCGGCGGTGCGCGCGAGAGTGCGCATCACCGCGCTTTCCGGCACGCTGCCGGCGCCGCCGCCGGACAGCACGAGAACGGGTGCCATGCCCTGCCGGAACACTTCGATCCCGCGCGTGACCCGCCGGCGCAGGGTGAGGCTCGCCGTCCCGTCGGCGCGCAGGCGGCAGCCGAGGACGACAATGGCTTCGGCTCTCAGGCGTCCCCCGCGAGCGCATCGGCGCCGGCAATCTTCTGCGCCAGCGCCGCCGCCAGAAAACGGTCGAGATCGCCGTCGAGCACCGCTCCGGTATTGCCGGTCTCGACCCCGGTGCGCAGGTCCTTGACCATCTGATAGGGCTGCAGGACGTAGGAGCGGATCTGGTGGCCCCAGCCGATCTCGCTCTTGCCGGCGTTCATCGCCTCGGTCCTGGCCTCGCGTTTTTCCAGCTCGCGCTCGTAAAGCCGGGCGCGCAGCATGGCAAAGGCGCGGGCGCGGTTCTGATGCTGCGAGCGCTCGCTCTGGCATTGCACGACGATCCCGCTCGGGGCGTGGGTGATGCGCACCGCGCTGTCGGTCTTGTTGACATGCTGGCCGCCGGCGCCCGATGAGCGATAGGTGTCGATGCGCAGATCCTTGTCGTTGATCGCGATCTCGATCTTGTCATCGACCACGGGATAGACCCAGGCCGAGGCAAAGCTGGTGTGGCGGCGCGCATTCGCGTCAAAGGGCGAGATCCGCACCAGGCGGTGCACCCCGCTCTCGGTCTTCAGCCAGCCATAGGCGTTGGCGCCGACGATCCTGAGCGTCGCCGACTTGATCCCGGCCTCTTCGCCGCCGCTCTCTTCGAGCCATTCGACCTTGCAGCCATGCGCCTCGGCCCAGCGCGCATACATGCGCAGCAGCATCTCGGCCCAGTCCTGGGCCTCGGTGCCGCCGGCGCCGGCATGGACTTCGAGATAGCAGTCGTTGCCGTCGGCCTCGCCCGACAGCAGGCTTTCAAGTTCGCGCCGGGCGGCCTCCGCACGCAGCACCGCGAGGGTCGCGGCGGCCTCATCGACCACCGCCTCCTCGCCCTCGGTCTCGCCGAGTTCGGCCAGTTCGAGCGCCTCATCGAGCTCACGCTCGATCCGGCGGCAACTCTCGATTGCGGAATCAAGACGGGTGCGCTCGCGCAGGAGCTTCTGCGCCGCTTCGGGATCGTCCCACAACCGCGGGTTTTCGGCCGCCTCGTTCAGTTCGGCGAGGCGTCGCGTCGCGTTGTCCCAGTCAAAGATGCCTCCTCAGCAGCGCCAGCGACCGTCTCGTGTCGTCGGCGACCGCCTGGATCTCGGCGCGCATGGTTCGCTCCCGGAATCGGTATCGAGGTCTCTAATATAGGCCGCCGGTGCCCGATCCCGGAGCGTTGTTCGCCGGCAGCGGCATCGGATTTGGCAGCGCGCCGCCCGCGGCGGGACCCGCGACCCCGATCCGCTCGGCAACCGGCGTCACCCCCGGCCCGTTCCTCCCGCGCAGGGCGAAGTCGCGGTCCTTGCCGGGCGCGGTGCCGGGCTTGTAGGGCATGTAGACGGCCGATCCGCCGCTGGCGGGCAGTCCGGTCCGGGGATCGACACGGTAGAGTTCGACCCCCGGCGGGATCTTGAATGCTTTTGGCGGCGTTCCCTTGAGCGCGGCGATGAGAAAATCGCGAAAGATCGGGGCGGCGACCACGGCCGCCTGCTCGCCCTTGCCGAGGCTCTTCGGCTCGTCAAAACCGACATAGGTGCCGGCGGCCAGATCGGGGGTGAAGCCGACAAACCAGGCGTCGCGAAAATTGTTGGTCGTCCCGGTCTTGCCGGCGACCGGCCGGTTCACGGCGCGCACCGCCCGGCCGGTGCCGCGCTCGACCACCCCTTCCAGCATCGAGACGACCTGAAAGGCCGAGGCCGGATCGGCGACCTGCGGGCGGGTGTCGGGGAGCTGCGGCACCGGCTGGTGCGTCCAGGCGACGTGGCTGCACGCCGGGCAGGCACGCTGGTCGGCGCGGTAGATCGTGCGGCCGTAGCGGTCCTCGACCCGGTCGATGAGGGTGGGAATGATCCGTTTGCCGCCATTGTCGAGCATCGCATAGGCTGCGGTCAGACGCAGCGGCGTCGTGTCGCCGGCGCCGAGCGCCATCGAGTACTGCCGCGGCATATGGTCCATGATGTCAAAGCGCTCGACCGTCTGGGCGATCGCGTCCATGCCGATCCTCAGCGCGATGCGGGCAGTGGCCGCGTTCAGCGAGTGGGCGAGCGCGACCATGAGGGGGACCTTCCCCATATACTCGTTGTCGTAATTGGTCGGGGTCCAGGGCGGCAGCCCGTGGCCGAGCGGGATCGACACCGGCGCGTCGAGCACCAGGGTCGAAGGCGTGAAGTCATTGCCGAGCGCGGTCAGGTAGACAAAGGGCTTGATCGCCGAGCCGGGCTGGCGCTCGGCCTGGATCGCCCGGTCGAACTGGCTCAGCGCAAAGCTGAAGCCGCCGGAGAGCGCCAGCACGCGCCCGGTGTGCGGGTCGAGCGCGACCAGCGCGCCGGAAACCCGCGGCACCTGGCACAGCGTATAAAGCCCGCCTTGCCCGCTGTTCTCCTCCCGAGCGGCCGGAGCGGCCGCAGCGGCGACCGGCGCGACCATCACGACATCATCCGGCCGGATCCCGCCGCCCCGGCCGCGCCGCGCCCAGCGCAGATCGGCAGTCGCGAGGCGCCCGCGCGCGCCGTTGGCAAAACCGATCTCGGCGTTCCCGCCGGCGACGCGCAGGATCACCGCGAGGCGCCAGCCGACATCATCGCCCACCGCCGGCACCGGGACGCGGGCCAGCCGCTTCGCCCAGTCCCCGGTGCGATCGATGCGGGCGAGCGGTCCGCGCCAGCCGTCGTGGCTGCGGTCATAGGCGATCAGATGCGCGCGCAGCGCCTTGTCGGCCGCCGCCTGCATCTTTGGATCGAGGCTGGTGCGCACGGTCAGGCCGCCTTCGTACAACATCCTCTCGCCGTAGCGGGCGAGCAGCTCGCGCCGCACCTCCTCGGCAAAATAGGGGGCGTTGACCACCTCGGTCGGCCGCCGGCTGTGCAAGGTGAGTGGCGCGGCCTTGGCGGCGGCCGCCTGCTGCGGGGTCACATCGCCGTCCTCGACCATGCGGTCGATGACCCAGTCGCGCCGCGCCTTGGCGGCCTCTGAAAAGTGCTTTGGGTCATAGCGGTTTGGCGCTTTTGGCAGCCCGCCGAGAAAGGCCGCCTCGGACAGCGTCAACTGGTCGAGCGGTTTGTCAAAATAGGTGAGAGCGGCGGCGGCGGCGCCATAGGCGCCCGACCCCAGATAGATCTGGTTCAAGTAGAGTTCGAGGATGCGTGCCTTTGGGAGCGTCGCGTCGAGCCGCGTGGCGAGCAGGATCTCTTTGATCTTGCGGGCGACCGAGAGCTGGTTCGACAGGAGCATGTTCTTCGCCACCTGCTGGGTGATGGTCGAGGCGCCGATCGGCCGGCGATGCGCGCGCAGGCGGGCGATGTCGAGCAGCGCGGCACGCACGATCGACACCGGGTCGATGCCATGCTCGACGTAGAAGTTCTTGTCCTCGGCGGCGAGAAACGCCTGTTTGACGAGCGGCGGGATCGCCTCGATCGGCACAAAGATCCGCCGCTCTTTGGCGTATTCGGCCAGGAGCCGGCCATCCGCGGCATAAACGCGCGTGGCGATCGGCGGCTCGTAATGGGCGAGCTGCTGGTAATTCGGCAACTGGCGCCCAAAATACCACAGCGCAAGGCCGACAAGGCCGCTTGCAGCGATGGCTACAAGAACAGTGCAGACAAAAAGAAATCGGATCAGCTTGACCATCGGCAGACACGGCGCGGCCCATTCCCCTGCTGCCGATCGTCGGATCAGCACTCTTCTCCCGGACCGCGGGACGGGGCGAGCTTATGCGCCAACCTCGCCGGTATGGGAAGGAGTTTTACCCGGCCTGGGGCGGCAGAGCGTGCGCCGCGGCGGTGCCGATCGCTGAGAAACCATTGTCCCGAGCCGTTTTGCTCTGTAGATTGGCGCCGCGAGACTGCATCGCCGTCCGCTGGCCGGGCGCTTCGCCCGGCGGTGTTGTGACAAGAGGCGCGCCTTGTCGGCACCCCGGTGTGCCGCCGTCTCGGGTCACAGCGCCGGACGCCCCTCGATCAACCCGGAGCCCCTTTCTGACGAGACGCCCATGACCGATACCATTCCGGTCCGCGATCAAGCGATCTCAGGCAGCTGCGGCTCCCCTGCCCACGCAAGCGCGCCGCCGGCCGAGTTCGCGCGGCCGCAAGAGCGCGCCCCGGAGTTATGCCCGCATGGCAAAACGCATGCTCATCGACGCTGCGCACCCGGAGGAGACCCGGGTGGCGGTCGTCACCGGTCACCGCCTAGAAG
>JBOHMF010000036.1:0-16239 GCA_050730055.1 Allostellaceae bacterium | reverse complement strand
GTACAAGCCGGTCCGGACGGTTTTCAACCCCCTGGTGCAGGCGTTCTATCCGCTGCCCAAATCGGCGCTGATCCCGGTGACGGTGCTGTGGCTAGGTTTTGGCAGCGCCTCAAAAATCGTGCTGATTTTTATCGGCTGCATGCTGCCGATCACGCTCTCCGCGTTCAACGGGGCGCGCAGCACCGAGCAGGTGCTGGTGTGGTCGGCGCGCAGTCTCGGGGCCGGTCGCACCGCGACATTTCTGGAGGTGGTCCTGCCGAGCGCGCTGCCCGAGATCCTGGCCGGCATCCGCATCGCGCTCGCCTTTGCCTTTGTCCTTCTGGTGACAACCGAGCTGATCGCCGCCCGCGCCGGTTTTGGCTACATGATCGGCTTCCTCGGCGATGGCGGGGTCTATGATGCGATGTTTGCCGTGGTGCTGACCGTTTCGTTTCTCGGCTTTGCCGCCGACCGGGCCTGGCTGTCGCTGATGAGGTGGATCTTGCGATGGCGCGAGTAGACGAAGCGATTGGCCGCGCCGCCGGCACGGCGCCACCGCCTGAAATGGGCGGCGGCCGCCTCTGGAGCCAGGCCCTTTTCGGCTTCGGCCGCGGCACCCGCAACAGCCTGACCCTGGTTTTGTTGCTGGTTGCCTGGGAGGCTTACGCCCGCAGCGGCGCCATCAGCAGTTTTCTGTTGCCGCCGCTCTCGGTCGTCCTCGAACGCATGTGGGCTGACACGCTGTCGGGCGCTCTCGCCGTCAATCTTGGCGCCACCCTCTACCGCGGGTTGCTGGGCTTTGTGATTTCCGCGGTGGCCGGAGTGGCGATCGGCATCCTGGTCGCGCGCAACCGCGCCGTGCGCTGGTTTTTTGATCCGATCGTGTCGGTCGGATTTCCGATGCCAAAGATCGCCTTTCTGCCGATCTTCATGCTGTGGTTTGGGCTTTATGACACCTGCAAGCTGACGATGATTGTCGTCAGCGCGATCTTTCCGGTGATCACCGCAACCATCGCCGCCACGGAGGGGGTTGACAGGGAGTTGCTGTGGTCGGCGCAGAGCCTTGGCGTCGGCAGGCGCCGGCTGCTGTGGGAAGTCGTTCTGCCGGCGGCCTCGCCACAGATCATCACCGGGTTGCAGGTGGCCCTGCCGGTGGCGCTGATCGTCGCCATCGTCTGCGGGATGCTGATGGGCGGCACCGGGCTTGGCGCGGCGATGATCAATTCCTCGCGCTTTGCCGATTCCCCGGGCGTCTTTGCCGGCATTCTCGAAATCGCCATCGCCGGCTTCGCCCTGGTCAGAGGCATCGCAATCCTGCGCCGGCACCTCTTGCGCTGGCATCAGGAAGCGAACGAACCGACGACCGTGTAGGCGGTTCGCAGCCGGGGGCAGCCGGCGTCGCCAGGGCGGCAGTACCGGCGATCCCGGCGGCAGCACGGCCGCCGACCAACGCTTCGGCAGCGTATGCCTGGGGGCGGCCATAAGCCCTGAGATCAAGGCATTGCGAGCCGACATCAAAGCGGATTTGGAGCTGCGCCGCGTGCCGGCGAGCACCCTGCAAAAGCGGGCCTCGGGCGGCGCGCCGAACGTGCCCGATGATTTCTGTTCCCGCCTTGCAACCTTGCGTTGCCGCAGTTACAGTGCAATTTCCCGATCAGGAGGGTCCGATGCGTCTTGTCCTCGCCGCGCTCACGGCCGGGCTGCTGTTCGCGGGCATCCCCGCTGTCGCGGCCCCGCATTTCGCCGCGCCGAACCCCGCCCAACTCGACACCGCCGGACTCTTTGTCCTGGTGCGCGGCGGCTGCGGCGTCGGCTTTCACCAGTACAGGTGGCGCGACCGCTATGGCCGTTGGCACGTGCGCTGCGTGCCCAATCGCTGAACCGCGATCGCTCCTTCAAGCGCGCGGTGCCAACTGGGCGATGTAGTCCCAGGCCATCGTCGCCGCGGCAAGCGCGGTGATCTCGGCGACATCATAGGGCGGCGACACCTCGACCACATCCATGCCGAGAAAGCGCAGACCGGCGAGACGGCGCAGGATCGCCCGCGCCTGCCAACTCGCGAGGCCGCCAACCTCGGGGGTGCCGGTGCCCGGGGCAAAGGCCGGATCAAGCGCGTCTATGTCAAAGCTCAGATAGGCCGGAACATCGCCGACGACCGCGCGGATGCGTTCCGCGACGGCGGCGGGGCTGCGTTCATGGACCTCCTCGGCAAAGAGGATCGTCACCCCCTGGCCGACGGTCCAGTCAAAGATGTCGCGGTTCATCGACGAGCGGATGCCGACTTGAACCATGCGCTGCGGATCGACAAGACCCTCCACGATCGCGTGATAGAATGGCGAGCCGTGGCCGTAGGTGAGGCCAAAGCTCTCGGGCCAGGTATCGACATGCGCGTCAAAATGGACGAGGGCGAGGGGGCCCGCGCGCTGTTTGAGCGCGCGCAGAAGACCCAGCGTCACTGTATGGTCGCCGCCGAGCGCAACGAGATGTGACAACGGCGCGGCCTGCTCGGTGATTTTTGCCAGCGTTCCCTGGATGTCGCCGTGGGCGATGCGAAAGTCGCCGATATCGGCGATGTCAAATCGCGCGGGGTCGCACCACGCCGCCGGGTGGTCGCCGCCCGTAAGCATGCGGCTCGCGCTGCGGATCGCCGCCGGCCCAAAGCGCGCGCCGGGCCGGTTTGAGGTGCCAAGATCATAGGGGATGCCGGCGACAACGATCGCCGCATTGGGGTCCGCCCGCTCGATGCCGAGAAAGCTCGGGCGGGTGGCAAAGGTCGGAACTTGCGTCATGCCCAGGATCTGGGCAAAGAACCGTGAAGTATCAATGGCCTGGGCGGCAATATTCGGCCGCATCTGAGGCAATCGAGCGCCTCGGGATCGCGTCAGCGGAAGAGGGGAGGCGGGTCCTGGAGGACGGGCGCCGCTGCCGCAAAAAGCTCGCCCGGATCGGCGGAGCGCGGCGGGTAGATGCGCTGGCAGTTGATCAGTTCCTTGGTGCGCTTGGCAGCGACGCCGGTGGCGACGACACGGCGCTGCCAGCCGGCGGTGCACACCGCCCCCCAGGGGCCGAGATCGAGGATCGTCGAATACCAGTCGATCCGCAGCGGCAGCATCGGCAGCCCCAGGAGATCACAGACAACATTATGACCGGCAAACCGGCCCATCGGGCGGCCGTGCTGGCATGACATCACGTTGGGCCGCTCACCGTCGATGGCAAACCATGCCGTATCGCCGGTGGCGAACTCGGCCGCCATCCCCTTGATCTTCAGAAAGGGATCGACCGGCACGCGGCCAAAGCGGTCGCGCGCGACCGGAAAGCGCCCGGTCAGCGGGTGCGCCTGCATCCCGGCGCACCACACCACCGTCGCCGCGGCGATGCGCTCGCCGCTCTCCAGAACCGCGCCCTCGGTGTCGATCGCCGTGACGGAAATGCCGGGTCGGGTCTCGATGCCGAGATCGGTGAGCGCCATGTCAATAACCTGGCGGGCCTCTGCGCCCATGTCGGAGCCGATCCAGGGCTGCCGGTCGGCGAGGATCACGCGCGGCGCGGCGGCGCCGGCGCGGCGCAATTTGCCGGGCATCTCGGCCGCGGCTTCGATCCCGGTCAACCCGCCGCCGATGACCAGCACGGTGTCGCGCCCCGGCTCCGGCTTTTGCGCTGGCAAGGCGGCGATATGGGTGTTGAGACGGCTCGCTCCCTCATAGGTATCGACATCGTAGGCGTAGGTGTCGAGACCCGGGATCGGCGGGCGCGCGACCCGGCTGCCGAGCGCAAAGACCAGCCGATCATAGGGAAGGGATTCCGGCGCGCCGTCTCCCGAGCAGACGATCCGCCGGTTGGCGGGATCGATGTCGCGCACCTCGGCCGCGATGTGCGTGACGCCGATCGGATCGAGGACCTCGGCGAGGGGAACGCGGGTCTCGCCGAGATCGCTTTCGTAGTTGCGCACCCGGATCGAATGCCACGGGTTGCGATCGACGACGACGATCTCGACTTCGGCGGCGGCGCGGCCGAGTTCGGCGCGCTTGCGGGCGGCGCCGACCGCGCTCCACAGTCCGGCAAAGCCGGCGCCGGCAATGACGATCCGGGGCATCGCCGTCACACCCGCTCAAGAACCAGAGCGATGCCCTGGCCGACCCCGACGCACATCGTCACCAGCGCGTAACGCCCGCCAATGCGCTGCAACTGGCGCGCCGCGGTCAGCGCGATGCGCGGTCCCGAGGCACCCAAGGGATGGCCGACGGCGATGGCGCCGCCGTTCGGGTTGACCCGGCTGTCGTCGGCCGGCAGTTCGAGACTCCTGAGACAGGCCAGCACTTGCGCCGCAAACGCCTCGTTGATCTCGATCACGTCCATGTCGGAGAGCTTGAGGCCGGCGCGCGCCAGCGCCTTTTTTGATGCCATCACCGGGCCGATCCCCATGATCCGCGGCGGCACGCCGGCGACGCCGCTCGCCAGGATGCGGGCGAGCGGGGCCGCGCCGGCCTTGTCGCCGGCCTGGCGGCTGGCGACGATCATCGCCACCGCACCGTCATTGATGCCCGAGGCGTTGCCGGCCGTCGTCACCCCGTCCTTGAAGAGCGGGCGCAGGCGCGCCAGCCCTTCGAGATTGGTCTGCGGGCGCGGGTGCTCGTCCTCGGCGACGGTGACCGGCCCGGCCCGGCCGCCCGGCACCTCGACCGCATGGATTTCGCCGGCGAAAAAGCCGTCGGCCTTGGCGGCGGCGTATTTGTGCTGCGAGGCCAGGGCAAAGACATCGCACGCCTCGCGCGTCAACTGATAATCGCGCGCCAGGTTGTCCGAGGTCTCGGGCATCGTGTCGGCGCCAAATTCCTTTTCGAGGCGCGGGTTCGGAAAGCGCGCGCCGATCGTCGAATCAAAGACGCGGCCGTCGCGGCCAAACGGGGTTTCCGCCTTGTTCATGACAAAGGGGGCGCGACTCATGCTCTCGACCCCGCCGGCCACCATCACCTCGCCTTCGCCGCAGGTGATCGCCTGGGCCGCCATGACAATGGCGTTGAGACCGCTGCCGCAATTTCTCTGCAACACCGATCCCGCCGTCTCGATCGGCAGACCGGCGAGGAGACCGGCGTGGCGCGCCACGCAGCGGCTGTCCTCACCCGCCTGGTTGGCGCAGCCGACGACGACATCCTCGATCGCGGCCGGGTCAAACCCGCTCTCGGCAACGCTCGCCTTCAGCACGGCGGCGAGCATGTCATCGGGCCGCAGGCGGGCGAGCGCGCCGGCATGACGGCCAAAGGGGGTGCGCACACCGCTATAGATGTAGGCGTCGAGCATGGCGGGTTCCTCCTCTCGAACCCATCTCCGCGCGCCGCCGCGCCGCTGTCAAGCCTTCTTCCCGACCGCGGCGTTCCTGCGCCGGGAGGCGGTTTTCCGGTATGATCAAAGAAGGCGCCGGCGAGAGAGGTCTGATGACAGGCCATCATCACAGCGCAGCCCAGCACGGTCACGGGCGCGCGTTTGCCTTGGGGATCGCCCTCAACCTTGCCTTTGTCGCCGTCGAGGCGGCGGCCGGCGTCTTGTCCGGGTCGCTGGCGCTGATCGCCGATTCGGGCCACAACCTCGCCGATGTCCTGGGACTGGGGTTGTCCTGGGGCGCGGTCATCCTCGGCCGGCGCCGGCCGAGCGGCCGCTTCACCTACGGGCTGGGTTCGAGTTCGATCCTCGCCGCATTGGCCAATGCCTTGATCTTGCTGGTTGTGACCGGCGGCATCGGGTGGGAGGCGGTGTTGCGGATCGCCCATCCGGCGCCGGTCAGAAGCGGCGTCATGATCGCCGTCGCTGCCGCCGGCATCCTCATCAACGGCGCGACGGCTTGGCTCTTCGCCGCAGGCCGCGAGAGCGATCTCAATCTGAAGAGCGCCTTTCTGCACATGGCGGCCGACACGCTCGTCACCGCCGGCGTCGTCGCCGTCGGCATCATCATCCGGTTCACCCATGCGTGGTGGCTCGATCCGGCGGTGAGCCTTCTCGTCTCGGCGGTCATCATCGCCGGCACCTGGGGGCTGGTGCGCAGCGCCCTCGCCCTTGCGCTGGCCGCCGTGCCGGAAGGGGTCGACGCCGCCGCGGTGCGCGCCCATCTCGCCGGTCTGCCCGGGGTCGCGGCCCTGCACGATCTGCACATCTGGGGGATGAGCACGACCGAGACCGCGCTGACCTGCCACCTGATCATGCCGGGCGGGCATCCCGGCGACGCCGCGCTCTTGCATGTTGCGCGGGAATTGCACGACCGCTTTGGCATCGCCCATGCCACAATCCAGATCGAGATCGCCGACAGCGAGGAGACCTGTGCGCTCTTGCCCGAGCATGTCGTGTGATAGAGTTTCCGCCCCAGCCGAGGGAACCGCCATGCCAGACGCTCATCCGCACCCTCACGACTACCCCGAGCACTCGGAACTGTCCGAGATGGACGTGCGCGTGCACGCGCTCGAATCGATCCTGGTCGAAAAAGGCTATATCGATCCGGCCGCGCTCGACCGCATTGTCGAGACCCATGAAAAGGAGATCGGGCCGCATATCGGCGTCCGCATTGTCGCGCACGCCTGGGCCGATCCGGCGTTCAAGGAGCGCCTCTTGGCCGATGCGACCGCGGCGGTGCGCGCGCTCGGGCACGAGAGCCGCGTCGGCAGCCACCTGATCGCGGTCGAGAACACCGCCAGCACCCACAACCTCGTGGTCTGCACCCTGTGCTCGTGCTACCCGTGGGAGATGCTCGGACTGCCGCCGGTCTGGTACAAATCGGCGCCCTACCGCTCGCGCGCGGTCATTGATCCCAAGGGCGTGCTCGCCGAATGCGGGGTCAAACTGCCGCCCGAGACCGCGATCCGGGTCTGGGATTCGACCGCCGAGACGCGCTTTCTCGTGGTGCCGATGCGGCCTGCCGGCACCGAGGGGTGGGACGAGGAGCGGCTCGCCGCCCTTGTCACCCGCGACAGCATGGTCGGCACCGGGTTGCCAAAGTCTCCTGCGGAGGCCGGATGATGACCAATTCGATCCACGACATGGGCGGGATGCACGGCTTTGGCCGGGTCGAACCCGAAGCGGACGAGCCGGTCTTTCACGCCGCCTGGGAGGGGCGGGTGATGGCGATGCAGCGGGCGATGGGCTACACCCGGCTGTGGACGATCGATGGCGGGCGCGCCTCGCTCGAAGCCCTGCCGCTGCTCGATTATCTCGGCTCGTCCTATTACCGGCGCTGGTTTCTCGGGCTGGAGAACCGCCTCGTGCGGCACGGCCTCGTTGGTGCCGACGAGATTGCCGCCGCTCACGCGCTGCGCCCGGGCGTGCGCCTCAACCGCAAACTGACCGCAGCCGATGTCCCCGCGACGATGACCCGCGGCGATTACGCGCGGCCGGCGGCGGCGCCGGCGCGGTTCAAGCCGGGCGACCCGGTGCGCGCCAGGAACATCAATCCGGCGACGCATACGCGGCTGCCGCGCTATGTCCGCGGCAAGCGCGGCACGATCGAGGCGGTGCGCGGGTGCCACGTCTTTCCCGACACGGCGGCGCTCGGCCAGGGCGACAACCCGCAATGGCTTTACACCGTCGTCTTTTCCGGCCGCGAATTGTGGGGCGAGGACGCCGATCCGGCGCTCTCGGTCTCGGTCGAAGCCTTCGAACCCTATCTGTTGCCGGCATGAGCGAAGACACGCCGCTGTCGGGCCTCGGCCCAACTCCGTGCGAGCAAAACTCGCGCGGAGACTCCGATCGCGACGGCCCGCCCTTTCGCGCGCCGTGGGAGGCGCAGGCGTTTGCGCTGACCCTCGCGCTCTTTGAGCGCAGCCTCTTCACCTGGGGCGAATGGACGGCAGCGCTCGCCGCGGAGATCAAGCGGGCGCAGCAGGCGGGCGACCCCGATACCGGCGAGACCTATTATCACCACTGGCTCGCCGCGCTCGAACGTCTTGTCGCCGACAAGGGCCTCGGCGACGGCGCGGCCCTGGCGCGCACGCGCGAAGCTTGGCGGCGGGCCGCCCTGCGCACCCCGCACGGGACGCCGATCGTGCTCGCACCCGAAGATTTCGCGGCGCAGCTTGTCCGCACCGCGCGCCGGGTCTAGGTTTTGCAGAGAGAACAGGTCATGCCCGGAGGAGGAAATGAGCGAGCGTGCCGTTGTCCGCGAAGTGGGCTTGCGCGACGGGTTGCAGAGCCTCTCCGGGATCCTGCCGACCGAACAGAAGATCGCCTGGCTTGACGCCGAATACCGCGCCGGTGTGCGCGCGATCGAGGTCAGCTCGTTTGTCCCGCCAAAGCTGCTGCCCCAACTCGCCGATGCCGAAGCGGTCGTGCGTCATGCGCTCACCCTGCCCGGTCTCACCGTCTCGGCGCTGATCCCCAATCTCCGAGGGGCCGAGCGCGGCCTCGCTCTGGGCGTGCCCGAGATGAGCTTTGTCCTCTCGGTCAGCGAGGGCCACAACCGCGCCAATGTGCGCCGCAGCACCGGCGAGTCGATCGAGGATTTCCGCCGCGTCGTCGCACTTGTGCAGACCTTGCCGGAAGAGCGGCGCCCGCGCCTCGGCTGCGGTCTCGCCACCGCCTTTGGCTGCACGATCGAGGGCGATGTCGATGAGGACCGGGTGTGCCGGATCGCGGCCGAGATCGCCGAGGCCGGAGCCGATGAGATCACCCTTGCCGACACCGTCGGCTATGGCAACCCCGCGGCGGTCGCGCGCGTCTTCCGCCGGGTCATCGCCGAGGTCTTGCCGCTCCCGGTCAGCGGCCATTTTCACGACACCCGCGGTCTTGGTCTTGCCAATGTGCTGGCCGCGCTCAACGCCGGCGCGCGCGTCTTTGACGCCTCGCTGGGCGGACTTGGCGGCTGCCCCTACGCGCCCGGCGCGACCGGCAACATCGTCACCGAGGATCTGGCCTTTCTGCTTGCGGCGATGGGGTTTGACACCGGGATCGATCTCGAACGCCTCGTTCGGGTGCGCGAGGTTCTCGCCCGCGCCCTGCCCGAGGTCGCCTTGCACGGCGCGATCGCCAAGGCTGGGCTGCCAAAGAATTTTCATCGCGCGCCGGCGCGCCGCCTGGCGGCGGAGTAGGCGACGGCCGCCCTCACTCCCACTCGATGGTTCTTGGTGATCATAAAGCATTGATCTAACAGCACAAATCGTTTCCGCGCAGGCTGAAAAACCGACTCCTCGATCCGTCAAAAATTTGCGCTCTTGAATTCAAAGGAGAATTTCGCCGATTGGGAATCGGTTCGGTTTCAGCGACTATCGACATCGATCGGTCGATTTCGAGCTCTCCAACAAGAACGGTCTCGGCCAGCCTAACAGAAAAGACCGTCAACCGTATGGCAACCTGCCGCTTGGCGCACGCCAGTCATGACGATGATGCTTGCTCTTGGCGGCGAAAATAGCGGGCCGGAGCGACAGCCAAAGTGGCGGCCGACTATAGGGCCAGACTGGGCTCCTCGGCGAATATCTCGGCGAGGAAGTCGATAAAGACCCGGACCTTGCTGGCCAGGAATCGGCCGCCCGGCCTGACGGCGCTGATCGCCAGCCTGGCGGGCCCGTAGTCCGTCAGCACCGGCCGCACGGCGCCCGAGGCGATCTCCGCAGCGAACAGCCACCCCGGTGTGTGGGCGATGCCGAGGTTTGCCAGGACGGCGGTTCGAATTTGTTCGCCATCGTTGGTGCGGAAGGCGCACTTGGGCTGATGGGTGATCGGGCCGAAGCGGCCGTGAAAACCCCAGATACGCGGTGCGCCTTGCGGGGCATAGATTATGCAGGAATGCTGTTCGAGTTCGGCCGGTATCGCGGGCTCGCCATGAGCCTTGAGGTATGCGGGAGTGGCCACCGTAACGACCGGAGTTTGCGCGATCTTGTTGGCAATCAGACTGGAGTCCGACAGCTCGCCATTGTGCACGCCGAGATCGATTCCCTCTTCGACGAGGTTCATGAGGCGGTCGGCGACCACCAGCTCGACCGCGACATCGGGATAGCGCGCGAAGAACTCGCGCAACCGGGGCACCACATAGAGCCGGCCAAAGACCGGCGCCACGGTCGCTCGCACCAGCCCCGATGGCGCAATACGACCTCGCCCGACACGTGACTCGGCAGCTTCGAGTTCGCCCAAAAGGCGCACGCCGGACTCGTAAAAGTCCCGGCCGGCCTCGGTGAGGGTCAAGCTGCGCGAGGTGCGCTGCAAAAGCTGAGCACCGAGATGCGCTTCGAGCGCCGCGATCTGCTTGCTCACCGCCGGCTGGCCGACGCCGAGCGTGCGCGCGACGGCGGAAAAGCTGCCGCTGTCCACCACCCGGACAAACAGGCTGATGGCATCCATACGGTCCATCTGCGTCTCCTATTCATTCCTGAACGGAATTGATCCTATTCCAATCGCCTTCCTACTCTCTCTTTCCGGGAGGGGATAGGTATTCGTCATTGGGGATCGAAACAGAGCCCCTGACGCAAATCGAAAAGGAGATAGCCATGAAGAACACCACCGACAATCAGCAGCGCGACAAGGAGGTTCTCACCTCCATCGTCAAGGAAATGGCCGAGTCCATGACGGGTGCGCAAAGCACCAAGCATTGGGCAGAGGACGCTCTTTGGTTCGACATCCCGGCTTTTGCCTCAAGAGGCATTCAGCCGGCGTTGAAAATGTTCGACCGCGTATTCAATGGGTTTAGCTCGTGTGACATCGATATTCTCGAAGAGGATGTCACGATAAACGGCGACATGGGGATCGTTTGCACGATTCAGAAGGTCAATATCGTGCTCAAGAACGGCGATACCAAGCGCGCATTGGTGCGTCAGACCGATTGCTTTGAACGGCGAAGCGGTGAGTGGAAACTAATCCACGAGCACGCCTCTTTCCCCGCAGGCGGGGAATGGAATGGCAAAATTATAACGGCCTAATTCCGCGAGGGAATGCGGTGACAGGAGCAACCGGCGCGCAGCCCAATTGGTCGGTGCATATTCCTGTCACCTATTCATATCCTCGATGCAGGTCTGGACCTATGTCGCTGATCAACGGGTCGGATCAATTAAGTCCAATTGGGTGAGTCATCGGCCGCTCTGCGCCAGTTGCGGACTTTGGCTCGACTCCGGATACCGGACATTCGGCCAGGGCCGGCCCAATGACCGCCAACGACTCGGAGCGAACCTCTATAAGCCGCTCGATGCGGCGGTGAAAACCGCCAATTGAGCGTCGAAAGCACGCTTGAAGGCGGGCCGCGCTTCGCCGCGGGCGACATAGGCTGCGAGGTTCGGATATTCGTCCAGCATACCCGATCCGCTCAACCTGCGCAGCACCTCCACCATCAGCAGGTCTCCGGCGCTGAACTCACCGTCAAGCCAGTCGGCATCGCCAAGGCGATTGGAAAGTTCCGCCAGCCGGTCACGGATGCGGTTCTCGACAGCGGGCAGGCGCGCTTCGTACCAGGTCTTATCGCGCTCCAAGAGCATGGCGATTCCGAGATTGACGATCGGCGGCTCGATCGTGCTGAGCGCCGCAAACATCCATGTGATTGCGCGCGCCCGGGCGTTCGCATCATTTGGCAGCAGGCCCGCATGGCGCTCCGCAATATGGAACACGATGGCACCCGACTCGAACAGGGCGAGATCGCCTTCTTCATAGGTCGGAATCTGCCCGAAAGGATGGAACGCTCGATGCGCGGCTTCCTTCATTTCGCTGAACGAAAGAAGACGAACGTCGTAAAGCTGGTCAACTTCTTCAAGCGCCCAGCGAACGTGCATGTCACGCGCCAGTCCCCTGCCGCGATCGGGTGACCGTTCGAAGGCGGTAATGGTGGGGCTCATAGGGAGGCTCCGGGCGACTGCATGATGCCGTCCAGCGTGACATAGATAATGGCGATGATCTTCCGCATTGTCTCTCTCCGGGTTCTTCGTATCCCGAGGACGAGCGACCGGCGGGCCTCACGACACCCGCTCGACGACCGGCATCTTCTTTTAGCCAGCAAGCGGCGCTGTGGCGTTTGTTAAAAACTACCGTCAGACCCTGTGCTTCGATCCGACGGTAGTTTTTCCGGTCGCTCTTCTCCGCCCAAAAACTACCGTCAGAAACACCGTCAAAAAATTTCGCTGCCGTCGGCTCGTTTTCACAGTTCGGGAAACATTCCACGGAAAATCAATAGGTTAGAAAAGAGGGCAGCTCGATTGACAACGGGCCGTGGATAATCAACCAACTATCCCAAATCCTCTATTTTTCTTACGCTATTTCCCTCTAGCTAGATCACTCCCGAGTATCCCACACCCCTACCCACTCGATTATTCGAATAGCTTGTAACTATCGGATTTTATTGTCAAATTTTTTCGCCGCATCACGAAACACCGCCAGCGGCCCCGTCAAAATCCTACGCTTCTGATTTTGCTTTGAAATTTGGCCGAAAAAAATTTTCGAGGTTTCAGGGACTATCGGGATGGCGAGCGACAAACGCGCCACTCGATCCCCGCCTTCGACACAGGTCACTCTCGAAAAACTACCGTCAGAGCAGAGCGGACTTAACAATCATATATCCGTCCGGCTCAGGCGAGCGATTCTAAATTCGCGCCGCTGGCGCTGCTCCACCTACGCAACCGATGTCGAGCTGGGGTCGGCCGATGCTTCAGCGCTCACGTTTGCATCGTTGCGTCGTCCCGCAATACTGCGGGGTAAAAAGTCCGGCCAATCCACCGGTTGCAGATGGAAGATATAGTGGACAACACCTTCGCAAAGTGCCCGATCGAGGGCCTGCCGAAAATCGGCGATGGAACGCATGACAGTTGGCGCTCGTAGAAGGTGACGCCAGTTTTGTGGGACGTCCCGTGGCCGTTCCCAAGCTAGAAGCTGGACGAGTGCGTTGTGCGCGAACTGCATTTGATTTTCACCCGGAACGAAACTCAAGCGAATACTGGAAACAGAAATCTCCTCGCGCCTCTGTAGGTCCCAGCCAGCAAAGAGCTGCTGCGTTTCCCCATGCAAATCGTCCCGACGCCGGCCCGCACCGTCGGTAAAAAACACGTCCGAGATCCGGGCCTGCCACTGCTCGGTGAAATGGTCGTCTGCATGCTCGGTGCTGATCAACTGCTCCTTGGCGCAATCGAAGTGGATGCCTGCCCCCGGGCCCAAGGAATATGCAACATCGCCGGCGAGCACGCCGAGTAGGCTCTGCTTCATCGCCTCAGATTGAGTGATGTTGAAGTTGGTTTGTGCGAGCCGCAGGTGCCGCGCGTCGAAAAGGCTCCACATGGAATGAAACTTCCAAGCGATTAAAAGCCGGAGACCGAGCAAATCGGCATAGGCAGTTAAGCGGCCAAGGTAGTCTGGCCGAAACGACAAGGTTTGGTCCTCTTTCACCTTGACCTCGATCAGGAAAGGCCCGGCGGCGTTGAACGCCACAAGGAGATCCGGCACCTGATAGGAATCGCGTGACGAAATAGGCGCCTGCTGCTGGTCGAGCTTATGGGCCATCCGGCAATGTCCGAGCCAGGTGCAGATTACGGCGAATTCGTCTTCGGCCGGCAAGCCCCTGTCGAGGCCCCTGACTCGCCGAGCGATTTCGATGGGATCGGCAACAGAACCTAGCTCAGCGAGCACCTCCTGGATCAGGCGCGCCATGTCATCGACGGAGCTCCCGACTTGACTGTCATCGGTCGACATTTTGCTGGCCCCCATCCTACCGGCGACACGCTACCTCGGCGTCCCACTTGAACCAGTCGGCAAAGGCAGATAGGCACGATCGCGCACATTCGCCGGCGGCCGCACGCCGTGACCAAGGACGCGGAAATACATCGCTCGCCTTTTCGTCGTTCGGTCGCTCATGATGAACGACCGACCGTATCGTTGAGCCGTTCCTCTAGCACCGCGACACGCGCAAGCACGTCGTCAAACGCCGGCGGATCGCCGAAGATCATGCCGGTCATCACGCGGTAGTCGACCCGCAGTTGATCGACCATGCCGTCATGCGGGGTGAGCGCGAAGCTACCTGGCATCGCGCTCCTCAAGTCGAAGTCCGGTCTGTTGAAGAACATTCGCGCATGCGCGACGCAGTCGGCGCCCAACTCCGCTTCCGCGATAGCGGCTTCACCAATTGGCGCCTGCGCCAGCCGGTACAAATCGTAATAGTGTCGGGATACGCGTTGCCCGCCGCCTTTGAGTTCGCCACGCGTTTCAAACCAGCGGCGCAACCCGTGCAGGATGACGACCTTATCCCAGAAGGTGCGCTCGGGCTCGACGGTACGCACCGCCGGCACTGTCAGATCGAGGGCCGGCAGATCATCATCGACATAGGGCTTGATCGGCACTTCGCGGTTTGGGTCAAGCGCCGACTTGGCGCCGGACTCGATCTTGATCGCGGCGCGCACATAGTCCGAACGCGGCGTCGTCGTTGGATACCAGATCAGCAGCGTCTGGCCGTCGGGATCCGCCTCATCCGGCTCGACGCGCGCATCGTTCGGCCTCAATCCGGCGGCCGTTACGCGGTCCAACAAGATGGTTGTCAGCGCCTCGCGTAGCGGGCCATTGATGTAGGATCGGCAGGCGTCCCTTATCCCATCGAGGCGCGCTTTGCGCTTCTTACCGCTGAGTGCTTCGAGTTCCGCGATCGACGCAGGCGCGCCGATGTCATCTCGAAACACCGTGACGTCGATGTCTTCCGAAAAGCGACTGATCAGGCCGAACCCCTTGGATAGCGATGTACCTCCCTTAAAGAGAAGGCGCGGGCCCCCGACGGGCAGCCCATGAAACAGCGCGTCTAGTGTCCAACAGACCCAGAAGTCCTTCTCGACGTTCTGAGATGTCGTGTCGAGACGCGCCGCGGTCGTGTCGAACGCGCTGAGCATCGTCTCGGCGCCTGCGGAGAGCACTTTGTTGTAAGCTGGGTTCATGTCTTTATCCGCCGCGATGAACGTACCCTCAAGGTCTCTGTCGACGAGACTGCGGCTTTGGGACGACATCGATCGCCATCCCCTTTCTGCTCATGATCGACAACCCGACGTCGACGGTGACGACGACCATCATGACCATCATGATCATCATCATCTCCATCGCCCCTATTGTCGCCGGCGGAGGCACTCACGGTCGCGGCTTCTTCGCCGCCGAGCAAGGGCCTCAGAAAAACCTGCATCCAGGTGGGGACGGTCTTCAGGCCGTCGACAAGGTCCGCCTTGAGCGGAGGTCCCGACACGGGATCGTCCAGCAGCTTGCGAAGCTTGCGGAGTACCCGCTCCGATTCGCCATCGCGCGAGAGCAAATCGCGCAACCAATGTAGCGCTTGGATGACGCGCATCCCGGGCCGCCCAGCCCAGAACAGTTTACTCGCCGCCGTCGGGCGGAAGCTGATGGTCACATTGCCCAGTCGGAGCGCTCGTCGTCGGGCGTCGGTGTGGACGACGATCTTGGCCGGCACGGCGTCGGTCAGGCCAAGGTCGTTCGCAGCAGTCATGCCATCGACTAGCATGCGAACCTGGTCACGCCGGCCAAGCGCTTCGATGACGAAACGCGGATCCGGCGGATTGGACTTCTGTGTCAGCTGATTGAAGCCGGGTTGATCGTAGAGGCCACGATCAATCCGGCGCAACTGCTCCGCCTTTGTCAGCCGCTGGAGCGCCTTATCGACAGCGTCCCGGGAACCGAGATCTAGGAAATCGGTCGGCGTCCAGACTTTGCGTGGCGCATCAGTCTGAACGCGCTTCAGCACACTCGCCTTAAGGTCGGACGGTTGGCCACTCATGTCCGAAACTTGTAGTCATTTTTCGGACGATAATCAAGCCGCTGTCCGAAGTCGGTATACAAGTTTCGGACAGAAACGGGGTGCCCTGATCTCTCTGGCTGGCCAGGGAAGGCATCCTCGCGCTCCCGGATACTCTTGACGGCGATCGACTCGTTCACTATTCTCACTTCAATCAAGTGAGGGTTATGAATTGAAGCACAGACTGATCAATCTGATGAGCGGCCAAACCGTCCTCTCAGGCGCCATCCCGGGCCGAACGCTGCTCAGCGCTCTGATCGCGGCCACGCCATCCTTCGAGGCCCCAACGCCCGCCTTCCTCGACTTCACGGAAATCCAAGTCGCAACCGCCTCGTTCCTCCGTGAGGCGGTGATCGGCTTCCGAGATTATGCCCGGCTATCACTGCGCAACGTCTACCCCGCCGTCGCCAACCTCCTGCCCGCTGTCGCCGAAGAACTCGAATTTTTCATCCGCGCGCGCGGCGACGTGCTGTGGAATTGCGAGTTGGGTTCGGGCGACACCGTCACCAGCGCCCGGCTGATCGGCGAACTCGACCCCGCAC
>JBOHMF010000035.1:0-16282 GCA_050730055.1 Allostellaceae bacterium | reverse complement strand
CCGGCTCCTGCCGCGCTATCTCGTCGATGTGTCGGCGCGCGACCAGTCGCAGACGGTGTTTGGCCGCACCTTTGCCAGCCCCTTTGGCATCTCGCCGACCGGCAGCGTCGGCCTCTACCGGCGCGAGGGCGAGGTCATGCTGGCCGAAGCCGCGGCCCAGGCCAACATCCCCTACATCATGTCGGGCGCCAGCAACGCCTCGATGGAAGAGGCGGCGCGGATCGCCCCGGACAATCTCTGGTTCCAGCTCTATGCGGCAAAGGACGGCGCCGTCTCCGACGCGCTGATCGGGCGGGCCCGCGATGCCGGTCTTGGCGCGCTCGTCCTGACCGTCGATGTTCCCGTCCACACCAAGCGCGAGCGCAACACCCGCAACGGCTTTGCCCGCGTGCGCAACGGCACTGTGCTCGAAGCGCTGAAGCTGAGACCGTCGATCGTCCTCGAAGCGCTGACCCACCCCGCCTGGGTCCTCGACTATATGCGCAAGGGCGGCGCGCCGACGCTCGGCAACTGGGCGCCGCACGCGCCCGAAGGCGCGAGAAAGGCCGAGGTCATCCGGTTTGGCCGCACCCAGACCCCGGCCTCGGCGCAGACCTGGCGCGATCTCGAACGCTATCGCCGGCTGTTTCCGCGCGCGCTTGTCGTCAAGGGCGTCCTCAATCCGGCCGACGCCTTGCGCGCCGCCGAGATCGGGGTGGATGGGATCATCGTGTCAAACCACGGCGGGCGCCAACTCGATCAGGCGCCGGGTTCGCTCGAAGCCCTGCCGGCGATCCATCGCGCGGTCGGCGACAGGATGACGGTGATGCTCGACAGCGGCGTGCGCCGCGGCGCCGATATCCTGGTCGCGCTCTGCCTCGGCGCGCGCTTTGTGTTTTCGGGACGGCCCAATCTCTACGGCGCGATCTCCGGCGGGGTGCCGGGGGTGTTGAAGGCGATCGAGATTTTCCGCCATGAGATCGATCTCGTGATGGGCCAGATCGGCTGCCCGAACCTCGATGCTCTCGGTCCCGATTTTCTGTGGCAGGACGATTGGCCGCGCAACGTCTGAGCGTCATCAGGCGCAAAGGCCATTGTCGCGGGCCGCACGGATGCGCCATGGTGGCGGCCGCCCTTTCATCCCGCATAAAGAGACGATGCCGATATGAGAATCGATCAAGCCGTCAACATCGAAGACCTGCACAGGATGGCCAAGCGCAAGCTGCCGCGCATCATCTTCGATTTTATCGAAGGCGGGGTCGAGGACGAGCGCGGCCTTGCCCGCAACGAGGAAGCCTTTCACAAGCACCGCCTCCTGCCGCGCTATCTCGTCGATGTCTCAACGCGCGACCAGACGCAGAGCCTGTTTGACCGCACCTATGCCAGTCCCTTTGGTATCGCGCCGACCGGCGGGGTCGGTCTCTACCGGCCGGGCGGCGATCTGATGCTGGCCGAGGCGGCGGCGTCCGCCAATATCCCCTTTATCATGTCGGGGATGAGCAACGCCTCGATGGAGGCGGCGGCGCGGATCGCCCCAAAACATACTTGGTATCAGCTCTACGCCGCGCGCGACATGCGCATTTCCGACAATCTCGTGCGCCGGGCCCGCGATACCGGTCTCGACGGGCTGGTGCTGACCGTCGATGTGCCGGTGCATTCCAATCGCGAGCGCAACGTCCGCAACGGTTTCAGCATCATGCGCGGCGGCGGCATCCTGGAGGCGCTGAAGCTGAAGCCGAGCGTTCTGCTGGAAGCGATGACGCACCCCGCCTGGGTGCTCGAATACCTGACGGCCGGCGGCGCGCCGACGATCGAGAACTGGGTTCCCTATGCCACGGAAGGCGCGAAAAAGGCGGATGTCATCAGCTTCGGGCGCGGTCAGACCCCGGCCGACGCGCAGACCTGGCGCGATCTCGAACGCTACCGCGAGATTTTTCCGCGCAAGCTGATCGTCAAGGGTCTGCTGCACCCGGCCGACGCGCTGCGCGCCGCCGAGATCGGGTGCGACGGCGTTATCGTCTCAAACCACGGCGGGCGCCAGCTCGACCGGGCGCCGGCCTCGCTTGAAGCCCTGCCGGCGATCCACGCCGCGGTCGGCGACAAGATGACGGTGATGCTCGACAGCGGCGTGCGCCGCGGCGCTGACATTCTGATCGCGCTCTGCCTTGGCGCCAAGTTTGTGTTTTTTGGCCGCCCGACGCTCTACGGCACGGTGGCTGGCGGCGTGCCCGGCGCGCAGAAGGCGATCTCGATCCTGCAACACGAGATCGATCTCGTCATGGGCCAGATCGGCTGCCCGAGCCTCGACCAGCTCGGCCCCGACTTTCTGTGGCGCGAGGATTGGGCCCAGAACCGCTGAACCTGCCCCGGCTGACGACCCGATACTCAGTGGCCGCACCACCGGCCGGCGGCAATCGCCGGGCCGCCCGGCGGTTTTTGCGCTTGGGCGCACAAGGCGGCGCTGGCTAGGATGAACCTTCTTGCCCAACGATCCGCCAAACCCGCGCAAAGGAGACGCATCGTGCCGCACCGCATCCTGACCCCGACCGGCCATTCCGAGGAGACGCTCGAGATCGCCCACGACCTCCTGCCCGACGGGTACGAACTGGTCCTGGCTCCGCACGGCCGCCCGGAATTTTTTGATCTCCTGCGCGACAGCGAGTTCTATATCGGCGCCGGACAATACAAGCACGGCCCGGACTTCTACCAGCGCGCGCCAAAGCTGAAGCTCGTGCAGACCCTGAGCGCCGGCTACAACACCTATGATCTCGAAGCCGCGCGCGCCGCCGGTGTGCCGATCTGCAACAACGGCGGGGCCAATTCCACCGCGGTTGCCGAGCACGCGCTGATGCTGATGCTGGCGGTGTCGCGCAAGCTGATCTGGCTGCACGAGGGCGTCGTCTCCGGCCGCTGGCGCGGCAACGACTTCAATGCGACAAAGCTTTATGAATTGGAAGACAAGGTTCTCGGCATTATCGGTCTTGGCAATATCGGCAAAAAGGTGGCGCGGCGGGCGCGCGCCTTTGACATGCGCGTCCAGTATTTTGATGTCAACCGCCTGACCGTCGATCAGGAGGATGCGCTCGGCGTGCGCTTTGCGCTCTTTACCGAACTGCTCAAAACCTCGGATGTCGTCACCCTGCACGTGCCGCTCGATCTCTCGACGCACAACCTGATCGGCGAGCGTGAATTCGCACTGATGAAGCCGACCGCAATTCTCGTCAATACCTGCCGCGGGCCGGTGGTCGATGAGAAGGCGCTCTTCACCGCGCTCAAGGAGGAAAAGATCGCCGGCGCCGGCATCGACGTGATGGTCGAGGAGCCGCCCAAGCCCGACCACGAGTTGTTTCAGATGAAGAACGCGATCTACACGCCGCACGCCGCCGGCCCGACCTGGGACAACCACTGGAAGCGCTGGCGCAACGCCTTTGACAATTGCCAGCGTGTGGCGCGCGGGCAGAAGCCGTTCTGGGTCGTCCCCGAACTGCGCGACTGAGCGCCGCCCGTCACCGCTCCCGGCGCGACCGCAGCGCGGTGAGCGCGCCGCTCGCCGCGCAGACGATGCCGGCGAGACGGAAGGTCGCGCGAAAACCGGCAAGAAAAGCGCCGGGTCCGTGCGTGCCAGCCTCGGCGAGATCAAAAACGAGGGTCAACAGGGTCGCGCCGCCGACCGTCCCGATCGTCCGGGTCAGCATCGCCAGACTGCCGGCGACGCCGCGCTGGCGCCGCGGCAGGGTGCGCATGACCACCTCGATGTAGGAAACCTGGAACAGACCGGTTCCCAGTCCTTGCAGCAGCAGAACGCCGACGATCAGGGCGGTTTCGGCCGACTGGCCGGGACTCCAGGTCCCCACCAGAAAAAGTCCCGCTCCGGCCATGACGGCGCCCACGGCCGCCACCCGCTCGGCGGCAATACGCTCGACGATGCGGCCGGCGAGCGGCGAGACCACCACCATCCCGAGCGGGGAGGCGGCCAGCACCGCTCCCGCCGCCGGCAATGACAACCCGGTGAGGCGGACGAGGTAATAGGGCGCAAACAGCATGACCGCAAAGCTGGTCAGGCTGACCAGCACATTGGCGAGGTTGATCAGGGCAAAGCCGATCCGGCGGAAGAATTCGAGATTGACGATCGGCGTTGCGACCCGGCCTTCCCGGCGCAAAAACAGGAAGATGCCGGCGAGCGCCGCCGCGGCCAGCGGAAGCGCGGCATAATCATGCGCCCCGAAATGCTGTGCCTGGTTGATCGCCAGCAGCAGGGTGCTGAGCGCCAGCGCCAGCAGCACCGCTCCCAGGACATCGAGCGGTTCGCGCTCCGCCTTGGGCCGCGCAACGCCGGCTGCCGCCGGGCGGGGGTCGCGGAAGAGCAGCGCCAGGAGTGCGATCGGCGCGCGAAACCAGAACACCGCCGGCCACCCCCAGGCATGAACCAGTGCGCCACCCAACAGCGGCCCCAGCACCGAACCCAGCGCAAACATCATCGTGAAGGCGCCGAGCGCGCGGCTGCGCCGCTCTTCGGGAAACATGCCGGTGACGAGGGCCGGGGCGACGCTGATGACGAGGCCGGCGCCGATCCCTTGCAGAAAGCGGAAGAACAGCAGAAACGGATAACTCGGCGCCGCAGCGCACAACAGAAAGGCGGCGCTGTCCCACAGGAGGCCGATGCGGAACACCCGTCTGTGGCCAAAGATGTCGCCGGCCCGGCCGCAAGCCAGCATCAGGCTGGCATAGGTCAGCACATAGCAGATGACGACCCACTGGATCATCGAGATCGACAGGCCAAAGCTGCGGGTGATGGCGGGAAAGGCGATGTTGACCGCGGTGTCGAGCGGGACGACCGCGGTGCCGAGACCGACCAGCACCAGGGCCAGCAAGCCTCGCCCGGTCAGGCGTGATGACGGCACGGCGTATCCGCCTCGCTGGACAGGATCGCGGTGCCCGCGAGCCGGGAGCTCACCACGGGATCAGGGCGCGCCGGCTTCGGGGCGAGGGTCTCAACGGGTTTGCTGCGCCGCGCGGTTGAGGCGGTTGTTGACCAGATCGTCAACGACGCCCGGATCGGCCAGGGTCGAGATGTCGCCGAGCGCCTGATGCTCGTCGGCCGCGATCTTGCGCAGGATGCGCCGCATGATCTTGCCCGAGCGGGTCTTGGGCAGCCCCGGCGCCCATTGCACGAGATCGGGCGCGGCGATCGGGCCGATCCCGCTGCGCACCCATGCGACCAGTTCGCGCTTCAAATCCTCATTCGGTTCCTCGGTGGCGATCAGGGTGACATAGGCGTAGATGCCCTGCCCCTTGAGATCGTGCGGGTAGCCGACGACGGCGGCCTCGGCGACCTTGGGATGAGCGACGAGGGCGCTCTCGACCTCGGCCGTGCCGAGACGATGGCCGGCGACATTGATCACATCATCGACCCGCCCGGTAATCCAGTAGAACCCGCCCTCGTCGCGCCGCACCCCGTCGCCGGTGAAATAGAGACCGGGAAAGGTCGAGAAATAGGTCTCGACAAAGCGGCGATGATCGCCAAAGACGGTGCGCATCAGCCCGGGCCAGGGCCGGGCCATGCACAGATTGCCTTCGCCGGCGCCGTCGATCCGGTTGCCCTCGCCATCGACGATGACCGGTTCGATGCCAAAAAACGGGCGCGTCGCCGAACCCGGCTTCAAGGGCGTCGCGCCAGGCAGCGGCGCGATCATGATGCCGCCGGTCTCGGTCTGCCACCAGGTATCGACAACCGGGCAGCGCCCCTCGCCGACATTGTCGTAGTACCACAGCCATGCCTCGGGGTTGATCGGCTCGCCGACCGAACCGAGGATGCGCAGCGATTTCCGGTCGGCGCGCCGGACCCACTCCTCACCCTCGCGCATCAGCGCGCGGATCGCGGTCGGCGCGGTGTAAAAGATGGAGACCTTGTGCTTATCCACGACCTGCCAGAAACGCGACGGGTCGGGATAGTTTGGCACGCCCTCGAACATCACAGTCGTCGCGCCGTTGGCGAGCGGCCCATAGACAATGTAGCTGTGCCCGGTGACCCAGCCGACATCGGCGGTGCACCAATAGATTTCGCCCGGGTGATAGTCGAAGACGTATTCATGCGTCATCGATGTAAAGACGAGATAGCCGCCGGTCGTGTGCAATACGCCTTTTGGCTGCCCGGTCGAACCCGAGGTGTAGAGGATGAAGAGCGGGTCCTCCGCCGCCATCTCAACCGGCGGGCAATCGGGCGCCGCCGCCGCCATCGCCTCGTGATACCAGAGATCGCGCCCGGCAACCCAGTCGATCGGGCCGCCGGTGCGGCGCACGACGATCACATCGGTGACCTCGGGACATTGCCGCAAGGCGGTGTCGGCGTTGCGCTTTAAGGGCACCCGGCGGCCGCCGCGCAGCCCCTCGTCGGCGGTGATCAAGATCGTCGAGCGGCAGTCGCGGATGCGGCCGAGAAGGCTGTCGGGCGAGAAGCCGCCAAACACCACCGAGTGGATCGCGCCGATGCGCGCGCAAGCCAGCATCGCCACCGCGATCTCGGGGATCATCGGCAGATAGATCGTCACCCGGTCGCCCTTCTTGACCCCGCGCGCCCTCAGGACATTGGCAAAGCGGCACACCTCGGCGTGCAATTCGCGATAGGTGATGCGGCGGTCCTCGGCCGGATCGTCGCCCTCCCAGATGATCGCGGTCTTGTCGCCCAGCCGGGCGAGGTGGCGGTCGAGACAGTTGACCGAGGCATTGAGCGTCCCGTCCTCGTACCAGGTGATGCGCACCTCGCCGTCAAACCCGCCGCGGCGCACCTGGCTGTAGGGCTTGATCCAGTCGAGCCGCTTGCCCGCCTCGCCCCAGAAGCGGTCGGGATCGGCGAGCGATTCGCGATAGCGCCGGAAATACTCGGCCTCGCTGATCTTGCCGATCTGCGGATGGGCCGAGACGGGGATCAGGGTCCGGCTGGACATGGCGTCGTTTCCTCCTCGGCTGGGCGACGACTGGAGCGCCGCAGGCTCGCACCGAGGATATGCCGCCAGCCGCGCCGCTTACAACATTCTCGCGGCTTACAGCGCCTGCGGAAACGCCGCTCCGGTCGCGACAAGCGCCGCCTGGGTGCGGTTCTTGACCCGCAGGCGCTTGATGATCTCCTTGACATGCACCTTGACCGTGTCCTCGGACAAGGCGAGCGCCGCCGCGATCAGCCGGTTGGATTTGCCCTGCGAGAGAAGAGCCAGGACCTCGCGTTGGCGGCGGGTCAGGGCACGCGGCGCGCAGGATGGCAGGGGGGGCTCGGCTGGCGGGGCAGGGTTTGGCATTATCCGGCCGGGCGGCGGCAGGGCGCCGGCGCGAAGATGGGCAAGAGCCGCCACCAGCATCCCCAGACCGGTCTCCGCCGGCAGGACACTGCACGCCCCGGCCGAGCGGATTTTCTTGGCGTGCCGGCGATCCCGACAATCCGCCACCGTCAGGATTGGCAGGCGCGGCGCCGCCGCGGCGAGCCGCGCGACCTCCTCGACCGCAATCTCGGGACCGCTTGCGCCGCCGATCAGAACGGCTTCAAAAGATTCGCCACGCCAGAGACGGCGCAACAGGTCGCGGACGGCCGGCATGTCGATGACATGCCAGCCCTCGCCGCGCACCGCCAGCTTGAGACAATCCCGCCGCAGGCGGCTCGGATCGACAAGGGCGAGGCGCGGCTCTTCATCCGCCGCCGCTGCGCCGCTGCGCCGAGGCGCCTCGGCAAAGCCGGCCTCTGCAAAATGTTCCAGATCGGGCACGCCATTCCCCCGGACCGCTATGGTCTTATACGCTGGGAGAATGCGGCCGGATTGCGGCAACACCCGGGAAGGTTTTGTAAATCCACCGTAACGGATTGCGCGCCGCATCGCCTCCGCCCGCCTCAAGGCCGCGGCGCCGGCAGCGCTCCGCGCTCAAACAGCAGGCCGCGCCGTGGCGCTCAGGACCCCGGCCGGTTTTGCCGCCATGCCTCGGCCAGCGCCGCGCCGGCCTCGTCGAGCGCCAGACCCGCCGCCTTGATGACCTTGCCCATCGAGCAGAAGCCGTGGATCTGCGCGGCATGATGGCGCAAGCGGACGGGAACGCCGCAGCGCTCCAACCGCCGCGCGTAGGCGTCGCCTTCGTCGCACAGCGGATCGTAGCCGGCGGTGGCGATGAAGGCCGGCGGCAGATCGGCGAGATCGGCGGCGCGCAAGGGCGAGGCGCGCCAGTCGTCGATATCCTCGGGGCTGCGCAGATACTGCGCGTAAAACCACTCCATCATCGCGCGCGTCAGAAAGTGCCCTTCGGCAAAGCGCTGGATCGAGGGATGATCCATCGCCGCATCGACCGCGGGATAGATCAGCACCTGAAAACCGATCCGCGGGCCGCTCCGGTCACGGGCGAGAAGGCTGACGACGGCGGCGAGGTTGCCGCCGGCGCTGTCGCCGCCAACGGCGAGCCGCAGGGGATCGACCCCGAGCACCGCCCCTTCGCGGGCAACCCATCCGGTCGCGGCAAAGCAGTCCTCGACCGCGGCCGGGAACTTGTGCTCGGGTGCCAGGCGGTAATCGACCGAGACAACGGCGCAGCGGGTCCGGTTGGCGAGATGGCGACACACCGGATCATGCGAGTCGATGTCGCCGATGACCCAGCCGCCGCCGTGAAAATAGACCAGGACCGGCAAACTCGCCGCCTGATCGGTGCCGGCACCGCGGTAGAGACGCAGCGGAATGGCGCCGCCATCCGGCCGCGGCGCCGAGAGGTCGCGCACCAGCGCCACCGGCTCGGGATCGGCGCTCAGCACCTCGCGCCCGGCGCGGGACAGCCGGCGCGCCTCCAATGCGCCGACCGTCTCATAGGACGGGCGTCCGGCAACACGGATCATTTCGAGAACGGTCTCTGCATCGGGGTCGAGCGCCATCGCCGGGTCCTCGTCTGTGCGCGCCTATTGTAAAAACTGCGGGCGCCGGCGCGCCAGCCCCCCGCGGTCCGCGGCTAGCCGAGCGCGAGCGGGGCGCCGTCGAGATCCTCGGCGCGCTCGACCGCGATCAGCACGGCAAAGCCCTTCTTCTCCGGGTCGCGATCCTTTTCCGGCTGCACGAGGCGGCGCCACACCTCCTCATAGGCCGGTCCCGCGCGGTGGATCTGCGCGCGGCCGTAAAAGCGGGCGATCCCGCCCTTTGGCAGAACGCCGTCCTCGCGCAATTGCGGCTTGCGGAAAAAGACGGTGAGCTTGGCGCCATCGGCCAGGTTTCCGCTGGTCGAACCCTTGCCGCGCTCCCACAAGGCCAGGTGTGCGTCGTCAAAGACCATGGTGCTGCCGCGCGGGGTCATTTGCGCAAACCCGTCCGGCAGAACCGAGCCGACAAGGCACACATGAGCCGGATAGGCGCTGTTGATGTGCGGCTGCAGGATTTTTGGAATGGTCGCCATTACAAGCTCTCCCTGGACAGGATCGCGGACTGGCTCGTGAGTCGCGCGCACACAAACTCGCCAAGAGCGGCGATCAGACAGCCGATATCGGCCGCGACATCGGCAAAGCCCGCGTTTTTCTCAATCGTCTTCTGGTCCATATAGAGGGCGCGATCGACCTCGATTTGCAGACTGTGCCGGTTTTCCCGCGGCCGGCCGCAGCGGCGGACGATCTCGACCCCCTTGTAGACCTCGTTGACGCGCACGGTGTAGCCGCGCCCGCGCAGGAATTGCGCGACAAATTCGGTGAACTCGCCGGCGCAGGTCGTGCCGTCGCGGTCGCCCAGCACAAAATCGGCGTGAAGCTTGTGCCCCTTGCCGCGCAGCGCCGGGCCGCGGTTCGAGGGCATCGAATGGCAGTTGACATGCCAGACGGCGCCAAACCGGCGATGGAGGCGCTCGCATGTCTCGCCAAGGGCGCGATGATAGGGAGCGTGGCAGTGCTCGATCCGCGCCAGAATGTCGGCGCGCGTCAGCTTTCCCGCATAGATCGGGATTCCCGGCCGCACGACCCGGCGCACCAGGCCGAGACCGGCGCGGGTCTTGTGCGAGGGCGCCAGCGGCGTGGGCCACGGGCCGTCAAACAGGGCCGGGTCGAGATCGTCCACGGCCCGGTTGGGGTCGATGTAAGAGCGCGGAAACAGCGCCGCGATCAGCGTGGCGCCAAAATCCGGCGCCTGCGCATAGAGGGCATCGACGTGGGCATCCTCGGTCGTCCGCAGCACCGCAAACGGGCAGCAGAAGCGGAAATCCTCGGGGTACTGCGCGCCGCTGTGCGGCGAATCAAAGACGAGCGGCAGTTCCTTGGCTGGTGGATCACGGCGCCACAACACCCCCGGAATCTCAAAGCTCATCTCGCTGCCCGCTCGTTCGTCAGGGGCGCACTGTGGCGCAGCCGCGGTGCGACGGCAATCCCGTGCGGGAGATGTGGCGCGCCGACCGGCTTCGGCCTAATGTACAGACTCCCATTCACAGCGCCGGCGGAGAGTCCGTTGCCGCAGCCCGCGATCCAGAGCGTCGAGATGGTGCGCCGGCTCGTCGCCTTTGACACGACGAGCCGCGGCTCAAACCTGGCGTTGATCGATTTTGTCCGCGACTACCTGGCCGGTCTCGGCCTCGCCAGCGAGCTGGTTTTTGACGAGACCGGCAAAAAGGCCAATCTCTACGCAACCCTGGGCCCCGCAGGGGTGGGCGGGATCATGCTGTCCGGCCATACCGATGTCGTCCCGGTTGATGGCCAGGACTGGCACAGCGACCCCTTCTCCCTCCTCGCCAAGGACGATCGGCTCTACGGCCGCGGCACCGCCGATATGAAGAGCTTTCTCGCCGCGATCCTGACCCTCCTGCCCGAACTCGTCGGCCGCAAGCTCAAGATCCCGCTGCATCTCGCCTTCTCCTACGATGAAGAGGTCGGCTGCCGCGGCGTGCGCCGACTGATCGCGGCGCTGGCCAAACGCCCGGACCGGCCGATCCTGTGCATCGTCGGCGAGCCGACCGGGATGCGGCCGGTGATCGGCCACAAGGGAAAACGCAGCTTCCGTTGCCACGTGCGCGGGTTCGAGTGCCATTCCGCCCTCGCCCACGAGGGCGTCAACGCGGTCGAGGCTGCCGCCGAACTGATCGCTCATCTGAAGGCGATGGCGCGCCGGAAGCGCGAGGAAGGACCGTTTGAGCCGGATTATACCCCGCCTTATACGACGATCCATACCGGAGTCGTCCGCGGCGGCACTGCGCTCAACATCATCCCCAAGGAGTGCAGCTTCGATTTCGAGTTCCGCCTGTTGCCGCGCGATGATCCCGAAGCCCTGCTGCGCGAGCTTGTCGCCTTTGCCGAAGAGCGGCTGCTGCCGGAAATGCGGGCGGTCCGCCCCGAGACCGGGATCAGCTTTGAGGAGCTGTCGTCCTTTCCCGGTCTCGACACCGGTGCGGACGCCGAGGTGACCCGGCTTGTCGCGGCCCTGACCGGAGCCAATGGCACCGGCAGGGTGAGCTTTGGCACCGAGGGCGGGCTGTTTCAGGAAGCCGGCATCCCGACCGTGATCTGCGGCCCCGGCTCGATCGGCGACGCGCACAAGCCGGACGAGTTTATCGCCCTCGACCAGATCGCCGAGTGCGAGCGCTTTCTGCGCCGCCTGTTTGACCGCATCGCCGCGTGAGCACCGGCCGCGCGACGTGACGCGGGACGCGATCGGGTACACAATGATCCGAGCCGGCAATAGCCCTGCCAAGGAGTCCCGCGCGTGCCCGAGCCGAACTATCCGGTCGAGCTGACCCCGCCCGACATCACGCCCTACTGGGCGGGCAATACCGGAACCGAGTATGTTACCACCTTTGACGGCGGCGCAGCGGGGCCGCACGTCCTCGTCACCGCGCTGACCCACGGCAACGAGATCTGCGGCGCGATCGCGCTCGACCGGCTGTTGCGCGCCGGGCCGCGGCCGCGCCGCGGCCGGCTGACCCTCGCCTTTGACAATGTCGCCGCCTATCACGCCTTTGACCGGCGGGTGCCCGGCGCCTCGCGCTATGTCGATGAGGATTTCAACCGGCTGTGGGACAAGGCGACCCTCGACGGCCTGCGCCATTCGACCGAACTGGCGCGGGCCCGCGCCTTGCGCCCCTTTGTCGAGGCCGCCGATTTCCTCCTCGACCTCCATTCGATGCAATATGCGACGGCGCCCCTGATGCTGGCGGGGACGCGCGCCAAGTCGTTGGACCTGGCGCGGCGCGTCGGCATCCCGGAATTGATCATGTGCGATGCCGGTCACGCCGCCGGGCGGCGGATGCGCGACTACGGCGCCTTTGACGATCCGGCCTCGGACAAGACGGCCCTCCTCATCGAATGCGGCCAGCACTGGGAACGCCGCTCGGCCGAGGTCGCGACTGATGTGATGCTGCGCTTTCTGTTGGCCGTTGGCACCTTTGCGCGGGCGGATATCGAGGGCCTCGCTGGTCCCGATTTTGACGCTCATCCGCGGCAGCGGGTCATCGAGGTCACCGAAGCCGTCACCATCGCCGGCGAGCGCTTTGAGTTTGTCGCCGATTTTCGCGGTCTTGAAGTGCTCTCGCCCAAGGGCACCCTGATCGGCCGCGACGACGGGCGCGAAGTGCGCACGCCCTATGACGAGTGCATCCTGATCATGCCGTCGCGTCGGCTCGCCCGCGGGCAGACGGCGGTGCGCCTCGGCCGCTTTGTCGCCTGAAGCAGGCGCCTCTCATCGCGGCCCCGGCGCGCCCGGCGGGGGCCCCGCCGGCGCGCTGAAGCGGAGCTTTCCGCCGATCGTCGATGACCGGGCACGGGTTCTCATGCTCGGCACCCTGCCGGGCGAGGAATCGCTGCGCCGCGGCGAATACTATGCGCACCCGCGCAACCTGTTCTGGCCGATCCTGTTCGCCCTGTTCGAGGCCGCCCCGATCGCGGACTACCGGGCGCGGACGGATTTTGTCCGGGCGCAGCAGATCGCGCTGTGGGATGTCGTCGCCGCCGGCGAGCGGACGGCAAGCGCCGACGCGGCGATCCGCCGTGAGGTGCCGAACGCGATCCCCGCGCTCCTCGACACCTATCCGCGGATCGCGGCTGTCGCCTTTAACGGCGGCGGGGCGCGGCGCCTTCACGACCGCCATTTCGGGCGCGATCCGCGCCTCGCCTATCTGGCCCTGCCCTCGACCAGTCCGGCCTATGCCCGCCTTGATTTCGCGCAAAAACTGGCGCGCTGGCAGGCATTGCGCGAAGCATTGGCGGAGCTTTGAGACGACGCCCCCGCTTTGTCTACGAGGCGACCTCGATCGCGACGGGTTCGGGTGTGAACTGCGAGCGCTCGCAGGGAAAGGCCACGGTGACGGTGGTGCCGATCTTCTTGTGGCTGCGAATGGAGAGGGTGCCGCCGTGCATTTCGGTCAGCCCGATCGCCAGCGGCAATCCCAGGCCGGTGCCGGTATGCTTGCGGCTCCAGGTGCTGGAGACCTGACCAAAGCGGCTGACCGCAACCTGCACCTCGCGCGCATCCATGCCGATCCCGTGATCGGCGACGACAAACGCGACGGCCCCGGCCTGCATGCGGACGGCGATCTCGACCGTCCCGCCGCGGGAGCTGAACTTGATCGCATTGGTCACCAGGTTGAGCAGGATCTGCTTGACCTTGCGGCCATCCGCGATGAGGCGGGGAAGGCCGGGTTCGATCCCGGTCTCGATGCGCACGCCGTCCGCCCGCGCCTTCTGCTCGACAAGGCGCAGGAGGTCGCGGATCATCCGGACGAGATCGATCGGCTCCTCGATCAGGTCGAGCTTGCCGGCTTCGAGCTTTGAGACATCGAGGATGTCGTTGATGATCCCCAGCAGGTGCTCGCCGCTGGTGGCGATGTCGCGGGCATAGCCGACATATTTCGGGGTCGTCATGGGGCCGAGCATCTCTGCTGCCATCAATTGCGCAAACCCGATGATCGCGTTCAAGGGCGTGCGCAGCTCATGGCTCATGTTGGCGAGAAACTCGGTCTTGCTGTGATTGGCGACTTCGGCGAGTTCCTTGGCCGCGGTCAGGTCGCGCTCGGTCGTGCTGCGCTCGGTGATGTCGAGCGCGGCGGTGACGACCATCGCCTCCCGGCCGTCGCAGAACGCCGCCTGTGTTGTCAGCAGCAGCCGCGCCGCGCCGTTCTCGTCGATGACCTCCTCCTCGTGCGCGTCGGGCAAAGCCTCGCCGGCCAGGAGGCGCGCATCGCGCTCCATCAGGTGCCGCGCAAACGCGTCGTCGCGCACTTCATTTGGCCGGCGGCCGAGCAGATCGACCGGCCGCGCCCCAAACAGCGCCGCGAACTGGCTGTTGGCGAGGATATAGCGGCCGTCGCGATCGGTCGCCGCGATCATCGCCGGAACCGCATCGATCACCCGCGACAGGCGTTCTTCCAACGCCGCGCGGTCGCGACGCTGCTGGCGCAGCAGCGTTTTGCTGATCCGGATCAGACGCTGCTGCCGCCGCAGCAGCAGGAGGGTCTGCGCCCGCACCCGGAATTCGCGAGGGTCGAAGGGGACCGGCAGAAAATCGCTGGCGCCCGCCTCAAACGCGCGCCGGCGCCCTGCGCGATCGCGGACGGAGCCGATGACAAGGACCGGGAGGTCGGCGCCGGACGGTAAGGCGCGCAGCCGACGGATCGGCGCCGCGCCTTCCCATTCGGGCGGACTCCCCGCGATGATGACGAGATCGGGGCATTCCGCGGCGCAGCAGGCGAGCGCCGCGGGCGTCTCGGCAAATGCCTTGATCCGCGTTCCGTCGAGCGAGGCCGCCAGCTTTGAAAGATCCGCGCCGGCGGTGGTGCGGTTGTCGATGATCACGACCAGCTGCGCCAACCCGACCCCCGATTCTGGATTTCCCGACCTGATTATAGAACCGATCCGGAAAGGTTCGTGCGTCAAATTTAAGTATTAATATGCGGGATTTATCTCTATGTTTAGATGATCCTGAAAGGCTTGTGCTGCTCCGAGGTTGCATCATCCGGGCCGTGCGGCGCCGGTGCGAGATGCGGCCATTGATCGGCGCATCTCGGTCATGCGAAGTCTGGGGTCGTGCGAAGTCTGGCGCGCGCAAACCCGGAGGCGGCGGCGATGGATCGCGACTATGAAACGGCCCGTGTCGAGGATCGCGGCGCGGGACTCCTGCTGTTGACCCTGAACCGGCCACAGGTCGCCAACGCAATGAACACGCAGATGGGACGCGACCTTCTGGGCTTCTTTGACGGGATCAACGCGGCACCGGGGCAGGCGCGCGCGATCGTCATGACCGGCGCGGGCGAGCGGGCCTTCTGCGCCGGGGGCGATCTCAAGGAGCGCAACTGCATGAGCGATGCGGCTTGGCAGGAGCAGCATTATCTTTTTGAGCGCATGATCCGCGCCTTTCTCGCCTGCCCGGTCCCGGTCGTCGGCGCGGTCAACGACGCCGCCTACGCCGGCGGTCTCGAACTGGCGCTGTGCTGCGACTTTCTTTATGCCGCCGAGACGGCGCGCTTTGCCCTGACCGAGGTGACGCTCGGCATCATGCCCGGGGCCGGCGGGACGCAGAACCTGCCGCGCGCACTCGGCGAGCGGCGGGCCAAGGAGATCATCCTCACGGGCCGTCCCTTCACCGCGCAGGACGCCTATGAATGGGGTCTCGTCAATCGGCTGTGCGCGCCGGGCCGGGTGGTCCCGGAGGCGCTCGAAACCGCCCGGCAGATCGCCGACAACGCGCCGATCGCGGTGCGCCAAGCCAAGCACGCGATCCATTCCGGTCTGCAAATGGACCTGGCGAGTGCCATGATGTTTGAGATCGAAGCCTATAACCGCATGGTCCCGACCGCGGATCGGCGCGAGGGCATTGCCGCCTTTAACGAAAAGCGCAAGCCGCGCTACCAGGGGCGGTAGGAGCGGGCGGGTCGAGGATGGACCTCATTGTCGATGCCCGCGGCACAGCCTTGTGGGGCGGGCGGCGGATGCGGTGCGCGCTCGGGCGCGGCGGCGGCGTCCCCGCCGCCGACAAGCGCGAGGGCGATGGCGCGACCCCGGCCGGAACATGGCCGATGCGCGATGTGCTGTTTCGCGCCGATCGGCTTGGCGAGATCGTCACCGCGCTTGCCTGCCGCGAGCTTTCGCCGGCGGACGGGTGGTGCGACGACCCCGCCGATCCCGCCTACAACCACTTGGTTTCTCTGCCCTATCCGGCGCATTGCGAGCGTTTGTGGCTGGCGGATCACGTCTACGACGTGATCGTGCCGCTCGGCTACAACGACAATCCGGTGGTCAAGGGGCGCGGCAGCGCGATCTTTCTGCACGTCGCCGCACCCGGTTTCGCGCCGACCGCCGGTTGCGTCGCGCTGACGCTTTCAGACCTTC
>JBOHMF010000034.1:0-16821 GCA_050730055.1 Allostellaceae bacterium | reverse complement strand
TTGTCACGCGGGATCGGCTACTGCAATGCCCGGCGGCCCCATTCGACCCTGGCCGGGCGCACACCCGATGAGGCATACGGGACAAGCGAAGTGGCGAGACTGGCGGCCTGAGGATACCCGGAACCGAGCTTATCCGGGCCGCCTATCTGTCCAGACCACCGGGACCACCTCAGCTCCGCCGTGCCGAGTCCCCCCGCGATCTCACCCGATTGCTCAAGGGTTCTGCCTCACAAGACCTCAAACAACCCGGCGGCGCCCATGCCGCCGCCGATGCACATGGTCACGACAACGCGCTTGACGCCGCGCCTTTTGCCCTCGATCAGCGCATGGCCGACCAGCCGCGCTCCCGACATGCCGTAGGGATGGCCGATCGAGATCGCGCCGCCATCGACATTGTAGCGCTCGGGGTCGATGCCGAGCCGGTCGCGGCAATAGAGCGCCTGCACCGCAAACGCCTCGTTCAATTCCCACAGCCCGATGTCGTCGATCTTGAGACCATGCTGCGCCAACAGCTTTGGCACGGCAAAGACGGGGCCGATCCCCATCTCGTCGGGCGCGCAGCCGGCGACGGCGATGCCGCGATAGGCGCCCAAGGGTTCGAGACCGCGGCGCTCGGCCTCCTTCGCCTCCATCAGGACCGCGGCAGAAGCACCGTCGGAGAGCTGCGAGGCGTTGCCGGCGGTGATAAAGCGGCCCTCCTTGACCCTCTGCCCGTCGCGAAAGACCGGCTTCAAACCGGCGAGCGCTTCGAGCGTTGTCGAGGGGCGGTTGCCCTCGTCCTTGTCGAGCCGCACATCGACATGCGACACCGCGCCGGTCGCGCGGTCCTCGACCCGCATGCGCGAGGGCAGGGGAACGATCTCCCGGTCAAAGCGGCCAGCCTCTTGCGCCGCGGCGGTGCGCTGCTGCGAGGAGAGCGCGTAGCGGTCCTGCGCCTCGCGCGTCACCTGATAGCGCTCGGCGACGATCTCGGCGGTCTCGATCATGGTCATGTAGAGATCGAGGCGATGCTCGACGAGCCATGGGTCCTGCGCGCGGTACTGATTCCTGTGCTCGTTCTGCACCAGCGAGATCGCCTCGATCCCGCCGCCGACCGCGATCGTCATGCCGTCGTCGATGATCTCCTTTGCCGCGGTGGCGATCGCCATCAGCCCGGAAGCGCATTGCCGATCGATCGACATGCCCGGCACGGTGACCGGCAATCCGGCGCGCACCGCCGCCTGACGGGCGATGTTGTAGCCGGTCGAACCCTGCTGCAACGCGGCGCCGAGGATCACATCGTCGATCTCGCCCGGATCGGCATGGGCGCGCCGCACCGCCTCGGCGATGACGTGGCCGGCGAGTTCCTGCCCTCCGGTGTCGTTGAAGGCGCCGCGATAGGCCCGCCCGATCGGCGTCCTTGCGGTCGAGACGATGACGGCTTCGCGCATCTTGTCCTCCCTTGTGTCTCAATTCCCGGCGGCGGCCGCGGCGGGACGTTCGTACTTGTGGGCCGGGGTGTTGATCGGTTCCGACAGCGGCGCCGCGCCAAATGAGGCAAGGTGCCGGCCTTCCGGGGCATCGCCGTAGAGCGTCGTGCGCTGGCGCGGCGTGCGGCCAAGCGAACGGATCAGCCCCTCCATGCTCTCAGGCGGCATTTCCTCTCCATTCACCGCCCCGGCGGCGCGGGTAATGCTCTCGTTCATCAGGGTGCCGCCGAGATCGTTGGCGCCGGCCTTGAGACAGGCGGCGATACCCCCCGGCCCCATCTTGACCCACGAGGTCTGGATGTTGGGAATGAGCGGATGAAGGGCGAGACGGGCGACGGCGTGCATCAAGACGGCCTCGCGCCAGGTCGGGCCGCGCCGTGCCCGCCCTTTCAGAAAGATCGGCGTCTCCATCGGGACAAAGGGCAGCGGGACAAACTCGGTAAAGCCGCCGGTCCGCGCCTGCAACCGGCGCAGCCGCAGCAGATGGCGCGCCCAGTGCCGCGGCGCATCGACATGGCCGTACATGATCGTCGTCGTCGCCCGCAGGCCGACGCGATGCGCGCTCTCCATGACTTCGAGCCACTCATTCGTCTTGATCTTGTCCGGGCAGATGACGGCGCGCACCTCGTCATCGAGGATCTCGGCCGCGGTGCCGGGCAGCGAGCCGAGCCCCGCTGCCTTCAGTTCGCGCAGAAAATCGGGCAGCGTGCGGCCGAGCGTTTTCGCCCCCTGCCACACTTCGAGCGGCGAAAAGGCATGGACGTGCATCCCGGGCAGCGCGGACTTGATGGCGCGGCAGATCGCCAGATAGGTTGCGCCGGTATATTCGGGGTGGATGCCACCCTGCAAACAGACCTCGGTGGCGCCGCGCTCCCAGGCTTCCTCGGCGCGCCGCACGATCTCGTCGAGCGAGAGATCATAGGGCCGGCCGCGCAGGTTCTCGGCCAGCTTGCCTTTTGAGAAGGCGCAGAACTGGCAGCGGAAATAGCAGATGTTGGTATAGTTGATGTTGCGGGTCACGACATAGCTGACCGTATCGCCGTTGACTTCGCGGCGCAGCCGGTCGGCGGCGGCGCACACTTCGGCAAATTCATCGCCGCGCGCGGCGAAGAGCCGGACGATCTCTTCCTCGGCGAGGGTTTCGCCAGAACAGGCGCGATCGAGGATCGGCTGCAACGCCCCCTCCCTGACCCTCACCCGCGCGCGGGGGAGGGAAGCGCGCATTGCGCGCGGGTGGGGGCCGGGCGGCTCGCACCCGGCGCCGGCGATCCACGCATCCGGGCGGGCCAGCCCATCGATGTCCCGCGCCTGCAATACCGGCGTGCGCAGCGCCGGGGCAAGCCAGCGCTCCGAGTCCTCGGCATAGGCGGGATAGATCGCCAGCCGCTCGACCAGCGTTTTGCCGGCGGCGGCGGTGCCGGCCGCCAGCGCGGCGAGCGTCGGCCACGGCGCTTCCGGATTGACATGATCGGGCGTCACCGGCGACACCCCGCCCCAGTCGTTGATCCCGGCCGCGATCATCGGCTGGAGCGCATCGGGCGCGAGATTGGGTGGCGCCTGGATGTTCATGGCGCCGCCAAAGACCAGCCGCGCCGCGGCGATCGTCCAGAGATGCTCGGCAAGGTCGGGTTCCGGCGCCTCGGCCATGCGAGTGCCGGGCTTGGCCCGGAAGTTCTGGATGATGATCTCCTGGATGTGGCCGTAGCGCTCCTGGAGATCGCGCAGCGCCAGCAGCGACTCGATGCGTTCGCGGCGCGTCTCGCCGATGCCGATGAGGATGCCCGTGGTGAACGGCACCGCCGCTTCGCCGGCCGCCGCAATTGTCGCAAGGCGCACCGCCGGCCGTTTGTCGGGCGAGCCGAAATGCGGGCCACCGCGCGCGCAGAGACGCTCGGCGGCGCTTTCCAGCATGATCCCTTGCGAGACCGAGACCTCGCGCAGCCGCGCGATCTCGGCCGGGGTCATGACGCCGGGGTTGAGGTGCGGCAGAAGGCCGGTCTCGCGCAGCACCAACTCCGCCATCTCGGCGAGATAGGACAGCGTCGTCTCGTGGCCGCGGCGGTGCAGTGCCGCGCGCGCCGCCGGGTAGCGCAATTCGGGCTTGTCGCCGAGCGTGAAGAGCGCCTCATGGCAGCCCGCGCGGGCGCCGGCGCGGGCGATCGCCAGGACCTCATCGGCGTCGAGATAAAGGGGTTCGCCGGGCCGCGGCGGGTGGGCGAAGGTGCAGTAATGGCACACGTCGCGACAGAGTTGCGTCAGCGGGATGAAGACCTTGCGCGAATAGGAGACCAGAGACCCGTGCGCCCCGTCGCGCAAATCGGCGGCGACCCGCATCAGCGGCTGCGGATCGGGGCAATCGGCGAGCGCCAGCGCCGCCGCGCGCGAGAGTGGCTTTCCGGCCTGCGCCTCTTTGAGAATGTCCTCGATCGTCATCCCCCAAAACCCTCCAGCCCTTGCCCGTCGCGCCCGGATTTCAGCCGGGGCGACAGAAGAGCAGTGATAAGGCCGCTCTCGTCCAGCACCGCCCGCGCCCGCGACGATGCCGCGGTCCCGGCAAAGAAGGCTAAATCCTGCGGCGTGTCGATGTCGAGCGCGAGACCGGGCAGATGGCACACGCAGGGTGTTATGCCGCGCCCCTCCGCCGCCCGCAAATGCGGAAAAAAGCTGTCCTCGCCAAAGCGCAGCGGCACGCAATCGGGTGGCGAGCACAGGACGGCGTTGGAGCCGCGCTCATCGCGCGAGGGCGCGATCGTAAAGGACGGCGCCCGGCCGTGCGCCGCGATCAGCGCCGCGATCTCGGCCGGGGTGACGAGCGGCACATCGCCGGGAAGGGTCAGCATCCCGCCGCGGCCCTCGGCAGCAAGCCGCTGCGCTGCCGCGGCGACCGCGCCCGTGTGCCCGGCGCGCGCGCCGCTCTCGGTGACTTGCGCGCCGTAGCGGCGGGCGAGCCGCGCCGCCTGCGGATCGACAGTGACAACGAGCAGTCCGGCAAGCTCCGGCGCCGCGGCGAGAGTGGCGAGCACGTCTTCGAGCATCGCCAGCATCAGCGCCTGCCGCAGCGCAGGGGTCAGCAGGGGCGAGAGGCGCTCTTTTGCCGCGCCCAGTTCCTTGACCGGCACGACCGCCCAGAGACCCTTGCCCGGCATCGCGCTCACAGCCCGTCGGCGGCGGCGAGTACGGCGCGCGCCAGTGCCTCGCGGTCGTCGAGGCTTGTCATCAGGGTGCGCGTAAAATGAACCGGCAGGCCAAGGTCGCCAACGGTGCCGGCGTCGGCCTCGTCGGCGATGTAGAGATCGAGAATGTCACGGTAGTGCCGCGCCACGGTCGCGGCATCCACGGACAGGCCGAGTTCGTCCATGATCTTGGCGGTCGGCCCCTTGACCGCGCGGCCGCCGATGATCGGAGATACGGCGACAACCGGAGCGGGGCAATCGGCGAGCGCCTGGCGCAGACCGGGCAGGGCCAGGATCGGGTCGATGCTGAGAAACGGGTTTGACGGACAGATCACAACGAGGCGCAGCACCGGGTCGGCGATGAGCGCCAGAATATCCGGCTGTAGCCGCGCCGCCGCGGCGCCCTCGTACCGGATCGCGCGCACAACCGGCCGAGCTTGAAGGCGGACAAAATAATCCTGGAAATCGAGCCAGCCCTCGTCCGTCAACAGCCGCGTCATGACCTTGTCGTCGGTCATCGGCAAGAGCCGCGCATGGATGCCGAGGCGGCGGCGGAAATCGTCGGTGATCGAGGAGAGGCTCTCGCCGCCGGCGAGCCTGCGGGTGCGCTCGACATGGGTGGCGAGATCGCCGTCGCCGAGCCTGAACCAGGTCTCGCCGCCAAGGCTTTTGAGCGCCTCCATAAAGGTCCAGGTCTCGTCGCGCCGGCCCCAGCCGGTCTCCCCGTTGGCCAGCCCGGAAAGCGTATAGAGGAGGGTGTCGAGATCGGGCGAGACGTGAAGCCCGAGATGGATAAAATCATCCCCGGTATTGGCCGCTACCGTCAGTGCCCCGTTCGGCAACACGCGGCAGAGTCCGAGCGCCAGCTTGGCTCCGCCGACCCCGCCCGAGAGGGCGAGAACGCAGCCTCTCATCGGAACAGATCGTGCTCGGCCGGCCGCACCAACGCCGCCGCCGGCGCGTCCGGAGCGGACCATGCGAGGCCGCGCACCAGGACGAGCGGCACCCCCTCATCGGCCTGACCCATGACCAGCGAGGCGGCGGCGGCGATCTCGTCGGCAAAACCGATCTCGGTGACCAGCAGGGGTCGGCCAAACAGATCGGGCTGGCCGCGGCGGTCGATGAGCGCCGGCAGACCGGCGGCGCCGAGCGCAACGCCGGCGACGCCGCGCCGCCACGGCCGGCCAAAGCTGTCATTGATGATGACGGCAATCCGTCGGCCAAACTCGCGCATCAGGGTCTGCCGCAGCGCCTCCGCCGAACCGTCCGGGTCGCGCGGCAGCAAGAGCGCGAGGTCGCGGCCGTCCGGTGTCGCCACGTTGGAGTGGTCGATCCCGGCATTGGCCATGACAAAGCCGAGCCGGTGCTCGGCGATGACAAGGCCCGCGCGCCGCCGCACCACCCGCCGGGATTCGGACAGGATCAGCTCGATGAGCCGGGCATCCTTTCCGGTCTCGGCGGCGAGCGCGAGGGCGGCTGCGGACGGGGTCACCTCGGCCGGATCAATGAGGCGCCCCTCGGCCTTTGAAACGATCTTTTGCGCGACGACCAAGACATCGCCGTCCTCCGGCGCGACGCCGTTCTCGCGCAGCGCCGCGGCCGTGATCGCGGCGAGATCGTCGCCCGCCTCGACGAGCGGCACGCCCCGAAGCGGGATCAGGCTGACCGCGGCGGAGGCCATGTTCAACCAAATGTTTTGCGCAGGAGCGGCACGACCCGCTCGGCGTAGAGCCGCAGAAAGCGGGTCTGATCGGGGCCGGGGGCGTGAAAGACGAGATGGCGGAAGCCGAGCTCGATATAGGGGCGGATTTTTTCGATCTGGAAATCAGGGTCGCTCGATACGATCCAACGGCTGGCAGCGCGATCGAGCGGCAGGGCGTCAGCAAGGCGCTCCATTTCGATCGGATCCTCGACCCCGACCTTCTCCTCCGGCGACAGCGCCAGTGCCGCCCAGTGCCGGGTCAACTCTTTCGCCTGTTGCGCATCGGCGTCGAACGACACCTTGACCTCGATCATGCGCTCGATGCTCTGGGAAGCGCGACCCGCCTTCACGGCGCCCTCCTCGACCTTTCCCGTAAGGTCCGTGTAGAGCTGAGGGTTCTTCCCGCTGGTGCAGATAAAGCCTTCGGCGATCTGTCCCGCCATCTGCGCGGCGAGCGGGCCGGACGCGGCGACCCAGATCGGCACCTTGTCCTTCGGCTTGTCGTAGATCGTCGCCTGTTCGGTGCGATAGAACTGGCCCTCAAAGGTGACGCGGTCCTCGGTCCACAGCTTATTGATCAGCCTGATCGATTCGCGCAACCGGTCGCGTCTCTCCTTCGCGCCGGGCCAGGCGGTACCGCTCGACGGCACTTCGTTCAGCGACTCGCCGGTGCCGACGCCGAGCACGACCCGCCCGGGCGCGAGGACGCCCAGCGTGCCAAACGCCTGCGCCACGACCGAGGGATGATAGCGGAAGGTCGGCGTCAGCACGCTGGTGCCGATCTGGACGCGGCGGGTCCGCGCGGCGAGCGCGCCGAGCCAAGCGAGCGCCGACGGCGCGTGGCCGTCCGTGTGCTTCCACGGCTGGAAATGATCACTGACAAATACCGAATCATAACCGAGGTCTTCCGCCAGGCACGAGAACTCCAGAAGCTCGCGCGGCCCGAATTGCTCGGCCGATGCCTTGTATCCGAGTTTCAGCAATATCTTCTCCTTTAAGGATTCACCACAGAGAACATAGAGGAAGAAAATAGTGCGCGCATCCAGCTTTCGCCGGGAACAAGCTCCGGCGCGCGATTCCTCTTTTCTCCGTGCTCTCCGTGCCTCCGTGGTGAGGTTTGTTACACCTTCGCCAAGATCTCCTCGCGGAAGCGGCGCATAGCGCCAAGCATCTCCTCGGCCGTCTCTCCGGTGAAATTGAAATCGACGTGGGTGACGCCGAGATCGCGAAACGCCCGCAGATCGCCGATGATATTGCCGCTCTCACCGGAAAACAGCCGGCGCCCGCCGTCATCGGCGCGCTCGGGGATCGCCTTGCCCCATTGCGTGACACGGTAGGCGAGCGTCACCGTTGCGGGGTCGCGCCCGGCCTCGCGCACAAGACCCCGAAGGCGCGCTACGCCCTTTTCGTAGCGCGCCATCGTGTCGAGGCGGAATTGCGGGTTGGTGCCGATCGGATACCAGCCGTCGCCAAGCCGGGCGGTGCGGCGCAAGGCCGGTCCGCTCTCGCCGCCGACCCAGATTGGCGGGTGGGGTTTTTGTACCGGCTTCGGGTCAAACAGGACATCGGAAAAGGCGACGTATTGGCCGTCAAAGCGGGGGACGTCCTCGGTCCACAGCGCGCGGCAGGCGGCGAGGTACTCGTCGGTGACGGCGCCGCGCTCGGCAAAGGGCGGCAGGCCGAGCGCCTCGAACTCCTCCTTCATCCAGCCCGCGCCGATGCCAAAGATGAGCCGCCCCTCGGACAGGACATCGATCGTCGCCAGCATTTTCGCCAGCAGCACCGCCGGGCGGTGCGGCACCACCGTGACCGAAGTGACAAGACCGAGCCGCGCGGTCTTGGCGGCGATAAAGGCGGCAGCGATCAATTGCTCGTGCCGGTCGCCGCGCCCGCGCGAGGGAAACTCGCCGGTGTCGCTGTAGGGATAGCGCGCGTGGATGTCGGTCGGGATGACGACGTGATCGCTGATCGTGCAGTAGTCGTAGCCGAGCGCCTCGCCCTCGGCGGCGATCCGCGCCAGGCTCTCGGGGCGGGCGAGCGCGCCGCTGACCGGCGCGCCAAAGCCGTATTGCATCTTTTCCTCCCGGCATGATAGGCGAACGGCGCCACCCTAGCAGGCTGGAGGCGCGAGGGGAATCGCGCCGCGTCAAACGGCGGATCGGGGCTGTGCCGGGCGCCCGATCGATCCCCGAACGCTTGCGCCGACGACCGGGCGCCATTAGGCTTTGCCGGACCGGCAGCGCTTTGTGTCCCCGTAGCTCAGCCGGACAGAGCAACAGTTTCCTAAACTGTGGGTCGCAGGTTCGAGTCCTGCCGGGGACGCCAATCAAATCAAAGGGATGAGCCGAAACGGCTGCGCCGCCATCTGGGGCTAGGAACCACCTAGGAACCACGGCGCGCGATTTCGGCCTCGCACCATCGCGCCGCCGCCCCCGATCATGTCGCTGATGCGCAACCCGGTTGCCGCGCCGGACCATCCTGCCGCGCGGCGCGCGTGTGAAATCGGACGGTCCCCGAAGGACCCCGTCGGGACTTTAGCGGCTCGAAACCGAGTAGTCCCTTCTCTGCTGGCCCCCATAATTTCGTGGGTGTTACAGAAGTTCCGTAGTAGAATGGCCGCATGAACCGACTAAACCTCACCGACCGGCGCTTTGGGTTGCTTGTGGCGCTGCGTCCGCATGGGCGCGACCGCAAGGGTTACATTGTCTGGGTATGCCGGTGCGACTGTGGCGAGGAGATCGAGGTTACAACCGACGATCTACGGCAAGCGCGGAAGACGTGCTGCCGGAGGGGAAAGCACATGCATGTGACAAGAAAGGTCGGAGTCAGCTCTTCGGCTGCATGATCCCGGCATATCGCGACCGCGGGTTGCGCTGGGCCGAAGAGGGCAATCTCTGTTCCTTCGGCATCGGTGCCGCGGTCGGCGCCGCTCTCGCGGGCGGCATCGGGGCGGCGACCGGCATCGCAATCCCGGCGGCGGCGGCGACGATCGGGGGCGATATTCTCGTCGGCGCAGGCGGCGGCGCGCTCCTCTCCGGGATCACCGGAGGCAACCCGCTCTCTGGCGCTCTGACCGGGGGCTTGACGGCCGGTGTTCTCGGCGGGGTCGGCGACATCGCTTCCGCTGCGGGTCTCGGCTCCGGCGCGACGACGGCGCTTGAGACTGCGGCGGGCGCGGGCGCGCTCGGCGGCGCAATCACGGGCGGCAGCCCCCTCTCCGGAGCGCTGACCGGCGGCATCGGCGGCTTCGCCAGCGGTGCTTTGTCAACGCCATCCGCCCCGACTGTCGGTGCGGCGCCGGCGACCGGCTCATCGGGCGGGGTCAGCGCCGCTTCCCTTGCCGGCCCGGCAATCGGCGGCGAGGGGGCGGGGCCAGCCACCGATCTCGCGACCGCCGCAACCCTCAACGCGGCGCCGGCGTCCAACGCCATCGGCGCGAGCGTCGGGCCACAGACCACGACGCCGCTCGCGGGCGGCAGCATGACCGGCTCGGCGACCCCGATCCCCTCCATCAACTCGGCGACAGGCACAACCATGACACCGCTCGATCTCGCGGCGAACTCCAACCTTCTGCCGGGCGCCGTTGGCGGCAGCACTTTGGCCGCTCCCACAACCGGGACGGCCGCCACGTTCGCGGGCAATCAGGATTTCACCGGCGGGACTTCTCCCGGCGGGTTCAGCACCATGCTCGACAACGCGGTGAGTTCGCTGACAAAGAACCCGCTGGCGCTTCTCGGCGCCGGCGGTCTCGCGCTCGACTACTTCATGACGCCCGACATCTCGCAATTGCCGCAGGCGCAATCGCTTGAAACCTCGGCCGGCAACCTCGCCGCCCAGGGCAACAACCTGATGGGCTACATGCAGAGCGGCACGCTGCCGCCGGGCGCGGCCGAGGCGGTCAACAGCGCGACGGATGCCGCGAAGGCGCAGATCCGAAGCAATTACGCCAATCTCGGCATGTCGGGTTCGACGATGGAGGACCAGGCGCTCAACATGGTCGATCAGAACGCGGCGGCGCAGACCTTCTCGATCGCGAACCAACTCATGTCCGAGGGCGCGAATTTCACCAACATGTCGAACCAGCTTTACACCCAGATTTTGAACGATACGCTGGCGCAGGATACCGCCTTCCAACAGGCGCTCGCCTCGTTCTCGGGCGGTCTCGCCGGGATGGGGATGATCGGCGCGATGCGGAGCGCCGCATGAGCGTGCAGCCGCAACCGGCGCGGCCGGAAGCCGCGGCGCTGGCGGTGCGCATCCTCTCCGAAGTCGCCGAGCAGCATGGCTTGACGAGGCCAGAGCACCGGGCAGCGCTCGATCGAATCCGGGAGCACACCGAGTTCCGCCTGGCCCTCGAAAACTTCGCCGCCGGGTTGTTGATGATCGCCGGGAGCGTTTAATGCCGCAGTCTGCCTATGCTCCGTTGCCGCCGAGCAATACCGCCGCAATCCCGCCCAACGATGGCGCGACCCCGCTCGATCTCGCGGCGGGAACCTATCGCCCGCCCGCGCCGTCCGTCTCCCTGGCGACGCCTTCTCTCGCCGCGCCGTTTGCGACGCCCCTTGACCATGCGGCGGCCTCACGGCCCCCGAGTGCGGGCGCGGCGCCGCCGGTGCCAGTCAATCCGCGCGCCCTCGCGATCAACTTCTTTATGACCAAGGGGCTGACGCAGCCGCAGGCAACCGGAATCGTCGATGACATGCGGCGGCATGAGTCGAACCTGATCCCGGCGGCCTATAACCCTGCGGGCGGCGGCATGGGCGCCTATGGCATAGGGCAATGGCGCGGCCCGCGGCTGCGCGCGCTCCTTGGCACGCCGGGCCACAATTCGCTCATGGGGCAACTGAATTTCGCATGGCGGGAATTGCAGGGGCCGGAGCAGGGGACTCTGATTGCGCTTCAGAAAGCAAAGACGCCCGAAGAGGCGGCCAACATCTGGCAGAACTTTTATGAACGGCCGGGCCCCGAAGCGCAGACCGTCAATCCCGCGACCGGGGCTATGATGGAGGCGGGCCAGCGCGCCGCGCATGAATATCACGACGTTCTTCGGGGCGATATCGCCGAGGCCACCCGCGACATGCGCGAATACAATCGGCGCGCCATGTCGGCGCCGCCCGGATCGGCCGAGGCGGACCGGCTTTTGCAACAGCAGTTTGAAGCATCGACCCGTGCGGCCGACGCCCTCGACAAGCTCGCCAAAAACCCGCCGGTCTTTACCCCCCAATCGGTATTGCAGCGCTTCGGCTCGCTCGCCACCGTCATCGCGATCTTTGGCGGTCTCATGTCAAAGCAGCCGATCACCGCCGCTCTGGGCGCGGCCGGGACGGCGATGAAGGCGGCGAACCAGCAGAATTGGGACCAAGTACCACGCCGCGTTTCACACCTGGCAGGCGCAGACCAATCTCGCGGTGCAATCGATCCGCGCGCACTCTGCCGAGATCAATGAGGTTCTGGCGAACAAGCGGCTCGGGTTTGACGAGCAGCAGGCGCAGCTTCGGGCGCTCTTCGCGAAATTCGGAATGACGACGGCGCTCGCCAAGCTGCAACAGGGAGACATCGAATTTGCCTATCAGGTCGGGACGATGCTGCCGCAACTCGCCACGAAACTTGAGTTGCTGAGGACGCAAATTTCACAAATAGGTGCGAAGGCCGCGCTTGAGCGCGGGTCCGCCCGCATGCTGGGGGCCGAGGCGGGCATGCTCGGCGGCGGCGCTGCCGCACCGGCGACCGGGGCCACCGCCGGATCGGGAACAGGCGGCAGACCGTCCACCGCCGCACCCGCGACCGGCGGCGCAACCGGCGCTCCGGAGGTTCCAGACCCGCCGCGCGGAACGGCCGATCCGAGCATGTGGGAAGCCGCCGGGGTCTATGTGACGACCGGCAAAACGCCGCCGGCGCTCGGGACGTGGGGATCCTCGCCCGTCGGCATCGCGCGGCAGAACCAGTTCTGGCAATATGTCAAGAAGATTAGGCAGGGCATGGGCCTTTCGCAGCGTCAGATGGAGTCGGGATGGCAAAGTTATGCCGCCATGCAGTCGGCCCGGATCAAGGCGTTCGACAATCTGACATCCGGGCAGGGCGGCCAGGCGATTGTCTCGTTCAACACGGCGCTCGATCACATCAATCTTGAAGCGATCCCGGCGGTTGAGGCGCTCAAAAACAATCAGATACAGGTGGCAAATGCGCTGTTGCAGCGCATGGCGGCGGCCGTAGGCAAGCCCGCACCGACGAATTTCGACGAGATCCGCACTATCGTTGGAGACGAACTGGCGAAGGCGATCGTCTCCGGCGGGGGCGGGCGAGTCACGGAGGGGGACCGCGAGCAGCTGCAAATGATCCTCAACCGGGCGGAAAGCCCCGAGCAGTTGATGGGCGCGATTCACATTGCCGAGAACATGGCCGGACAGAGGCTCTTGAACACCCGCCGGCAGGCGATGGCGCTGGGGATGGCGCCGGCGCAGTTTGATGCGATGTTGTCGCCTCTCGCGACGAAACTCCTGCATCAGCAGGAGGCCGCCGAAGCGGGCGCAGCCGCCGGGATTGCGACGCCGGATGATGTATTTCGTGCCATCGATGCCGGCCGGCTCACCAAGGCGCAGGGCCGGCAAATCCTGATTGACCGTTTCCACTACAGGCCCATAGGGCATTGACCATGCCGACCAAAACCAGCGCCGCGGAGATCGGTCTCGCCCCGCCGTCCCCGACCCCGCCAACGACGGGCGCGGGGGATCTCGGCCTCGCCGCCCCTCCTGCCTCGACAGGCGAGAGTTTCGAGCAGCGGCTCGGGGAGCACATTCCTGGCATGCCGGTGCTGGGGCCGGCTCTGGTCGCCGCGCTCCCGCCCGCGATCAACTTTCTCGATTACCCGTTCCGCGCCGTTGCCGGCGATCTCTACGCCACGACCACGCCGGCCTTGCATCGCCTCGCCACCGGGAAGGGCGAATGGTTTCCGAGCCGTGCGGAATGGTGGAACCTCAAGCAGAAGGCGACCGCGGCGGGCGCGATCCCTGAAACGCCGGCCGGAGAGATCATCTCTGATATTCTTGATATTCCGGGCAAGGTGATCGGGACCGCCGTTCCGGCAGTGTCCGAAGCCGTGATCGGCTCGACGGCTACGCATACAATCGGCCCCTATGCCACGACGGCGGCGGATATTGCGGGCGCATTCGGCGGCCGGCTCGGGTTTGCCGAGCGGGCGGGCGACGCGGCGGCCGAGGACGTGGCGCGCATGCGGACGCAGAACCGCGCCCGTGCGGTCATCTCAAAGGCGCACGAGAAGGGCACGCGCGCCGGTGGCCCGACCGTGGCCGATGCGATTGACGAGATGCAGCGGGCGCGCGGCGAGAACCAGCCGCTGACGCTGGCGGACATTCAAAACCCGGAAATCCGGGCGCTGATCGGCACCGTCTACCGACAGGGCGGCGCGGCGCGGGGGATCATTCACGACTTTCTTGAAGGCCGCAACGTCGGGCAGATGGATCGCGTTCGGAACCTCATCCGCCGGCATGTGTCTGACGACTCGATGCGCGACGCGGCGGCGCGGCTGCTCGACGAGCGCTCGGCCCACGGGCGCGCGCTGTTCGACCAGGCGGCGGAAGGCGGCAGCCTCGCGCCACTCGAAGATCAGTTCCGGGCGGCATGGGTTGAAGCCGGCCGGCGCGAGGTTGAGGCGGCGCAGGCTGCGGCGCAGGCGCGGCACGCGATGACCACCGCAGGAGCGAGGCAGAGCGTTGCCGGGAACGTCTACAGCGCCTCGGCGGCCAATACGGCGCGCCGCGCGGCCGAAGCGCAGGAACGCGGTGCCAACGCGGCCTTGGCGCAGGCCCGCGCCGACAAGGCAACCCTGCGGGAAAAGCTCGTCCGCGCGCAGGCAGACCGGACAGCCAACGCGCCGGGGGCGGTCTGGTCGCCGCACCTTCAACGCATGCTTGACCTGCCCGAGATGAAACAGGCGCTTGATCGTGGATACGCGATGGAGCGGCGCAAGGCAGTGGCGGGTGATCGTCCGTTCGATCCGCGCGATTATGCGATCATCGGCACGGATGAGCGCGGCGATCCGATCGTCGGCGCGGTGCCCAACATGCGCCTGCTTATGGTCGCGAAAGAGGGTCTGGACTCGATCATCAGCGACCACATCAATCCCGATACCGGGCGTCCCGACAAGATCGGGCAATCCTTCATGGTGCTGCGCGATGGCGAGCAGATGCCGGACGGCAGCGTGCGCGGCGGGTTTGTGCCGGAACTCGACCGGCTCAACCCGGCCTACAAGGCGGCGCGTGACCAATGGTCGGGCGATACCGAGAGCTTCGGAGCGCTGCGCAAGGGAACGCATATCTTTGACCGGAAGTGGTTCCCGACCACCGAGGACGTTGCGGACTATTTCAACCGCCTCGGCACCAACGATCGCGAGTTTGTCAAGATGGGGGTCATGGCGGACCTCGTCGGAAAGCTTGAAGACGCGCCCGACGCCGCAGACATGGCGAAGCGCGTCATCAACAACGAGAAGGTGCGCACCCGCTTGCGGGCCGTACTCGGCCCCGAAGCTGACGCCTTCATCGATGCGATCGAGCGCGAGCGGGTCATGCGCGAGACGCCGCACAAGCTCTACGGTGGCGCGGAGTCGGCGGAACGGCTGGCGGATGACCTGCGGGCAGGCGGCGCGCTTAATCGAGCGATAAGCGGCGCTTATGCCGCTGCGAACTTGTGGCACGGAAACCCGCTGCCCGCCGCCGCTGCTGGGCTGCGCTGGGCCACTGAGCGGGCCAAGCGCCCCGACCTGGCAGTGAACGAAGAGATCGCGCGCCTTGCCGTCGATCCGACTTTGCAACTCGATCGGGCGGCAAACGGCATCCTGCCGCCGCAGCCGGTCCCCGCCGGTCCCCGCCCCGCGGTCAATGCCGGGTCGATTCTGACGCCCCTGATCGGAAGCGCCCTGTTGCCGCGCTAAAACGCCCGCCCAATCCAGGCGACAAGCCGCACCAGGACGAGCGCGGCGATAGGCGGCAGGAGCGCGAGGGCCGTGATCAGGTCCGGCCCCACATCGCCCGGCCCGGCGGCGCCGAGCGCAAAGACGCCCACGATCCACACGGCGGACGCGACGAGCCAAAACCTGCCGAGCACGCGGGTCCCCGCCGCGCTGCGGCTGGCGATGCCGGCCGTGACGACTGCGCCGATGATGACGAGCCACAACATCGCAATAATCCTTGTGACTGCTTTGCGGACGTTGCCGAATACTTGGTGATTACTTGACGGCTCGCATCCCCGCCCTTGCGAGCGGGGCTTCGCGGCCGGGCGCGTCAGTGCAACCGGCTCGGGGCGGTCATCGCCGCGCCTCCCGCTCGGCTTGGCGGCCGATGATCGGTAGACATTGCTTGATCACCGTTTCCGCATCGCAGCCGTCATACGCGGTATGCCGCAGCTTGAGCGCGACCCCGATCATCGTCTCAGGCTCGGTTTCTTCGATAAAATCGATCAGTTTGTTCATAGGCGGATCGAGGCTCGGGTTGACGATTTCTTCCTCTACTTCCATCGTGACATCAAATTCGCGATGGAGCGCTTTCTCGCGTTCCTGAAACTCGCGAAGCCGCCGCTCAGCTTCGATCAGCCCCGCGTCCGTCTCGGGGAGATCGTCAACCGGATACTCGGCCGCCAGAGCCTCGCACCGCTCCCGCAACTCGGCTTTTCTCGCCTCGTCCGGAGGCGGCGGGAGGGTGAGCGGTGCATCGATGAACCTCGCCACGACCGGCGCCAACTCGGGAGCGAAGCGGGCCGCATCCGCGAGCAGGCTCCGAAGCGCCTGCTCGGAAGGCCAAAGCACCTCGTCGCTGTCGTAATCCGTCTTGAGAGTGTCGAGCGAACCGGACAGGTCGATGAGTATCAATTCGTCCGCTCGTTCCTTCCACGCGACAAGATAAGCCTTGACCGCAAGCCCAGCCGCGCCGCGGGCGGCCATCCCAAAGATCGCCTGTTCGCGCGCCTCCGCCCGCCGCACCGCGTCTTTAACGTCGGCTTCGCGGCAGAGCGCGGCACTCTCGCGCCGGATTTCAAGCCACTCTCGAAACCATACCAGGATCGCGCGGTCGCCATCGCGCTCGGCCAGGGTCTTATCGTCGAACATGGATTTCCTCCCGTGGCCCCGTAGGGCCGTGCCAGCGGGCGGGCTGGCGCCGGGAGCCTAGAACCCGATAGGAACGGGCGGGCTTATTCCCCTTTCGGGTGTTCTATTCACCCGCTCCCGGCGTAGAGCGGCCCGAGAGTCCGGGCGTAAAGAAACCGCCGATCCGGGGCGGGTCCGGTCCTATGGCGTTTCTAGGCGCCGCGGCAATCATCGCGCGGATCGCGAGCGGGCGCAAGAGGCAGGTCCGCGCGCGGGGAGGAAAGCGGCAGTTCGAGGATGGCGGCGACCTCGTCCGGGTGGCAGGTCCGCGCGCTGGGAGGAAAGCGTTTGGGCGCCCAAACAATCCAGATGATGCCGGGC